>JXSN01000185.1 GCA_001276605.1 Achromatium sp. WMS2 | reverse complement strand
AAATTTTGGAAGTTTAGGCATTATGTTAGGTGGTATGGGTACAATGGTGCCTGAAAGACGTACAGAAATCATTAGCTTAGGTGTAAAATCGATGCTATCAGGTACTCTTGCCACCTGTATGACCGGAGCTGTAGTAGGGCTCATTGTGTAGTTGACTTTATAAACTGATCCAGGTACATATACGATGATACCATTAAAAGATGATAATCCACTGCTTAGTATAAAATTTCAAACAATAACTTTATTTTTCATTGTGATATGCGTAGTAATTTTCATGTTGGGTATTAATGCTGTAGATGAAGCTAAACGCAGTATGATTATGAGTTTAGGCGTAGTACCCGCCAATCTACTAATCCGTCACGTAGACGGCGCAGCCTGGTCATTTTTAGCCCCGCTAACCCTACTGAGTAGCATGTTTATTCATGCCGATATACTACATTTATTTGGAAATATGTTATATTTATGGATTTTTGGAGATAACGTAGAAGATGCTATGGGACATGCTAAATTTTTCGTATTTTTTATACTAGTAGGGGTAATCGCCGGTTTTATTTATGCCTTGGTAAACGTACACTCCGTGGTTCCGGCCATAGGGGCAAGCGGTGCCATATCTGGGGTATTAGGCGCTTATTTTGTTTTATATCCACGGGCCAGCGTATTAGTTCTAATCTTTGGTTGGTACCCATTGCGGCTACCAGCGGTCTTAGTTTTGGGATCTTGGATTGGACTTCAGCTATTGCACAGTAATGGTGGCGGTGGAGTAGCATGGTGGGCCCATATCGGCGGTTTTTTTGCAGGAGCTATATTAATATTTCTGTTTAAAAACAAAGATGTAACCGTAATGGGTGATGGGCAAAGCTTGTAATAGTACATTAAAGTACCGAGACTCTCACCTCGGTACCTAACGACCATGATTTATTGCGTTATAAAACCGTACATATAACGATAATCTACTTAACGCAACACAGGGTGCTGGTCGTCTCTGTTCAGCATGCTTAAATACCATACTTCTAAATCAGGCAGCTAGACTTGGCAAGGTTATACCACATTCAACGGGCATCGGGTTGGTATAAGGCGTCTCCTCGACACGGAATTGGACTGCCAATCAGGTATTCCACATTGTTCAAGACGAGACTCTAAGGCCTAGGAATGAATCCTATCTTGATATATGAGTAGTATAAGTTCATATGGGATTAAATTACAACCAATTGCCAACCAAAATAAACGGCGACCAAAAAAATGGATGGCTAAAGCGAGGATTACGCATAACCGTTAACTGAGCTTGTTGAAAGGCCTTGGCCTTAGTTACATTAGGGTTACGTAAGCGTTGATAAAAATCAATATATAGTTGTTGAGTTGCCTCGTCGGACACTGGCCATAATGAGCCAATAGCACTGCGAGCTCCTGATTTTATTGCTACCCCGGTGATTCCCAGGGGGGCACGATCATTACCTTCAGCAGTTTGACACGCACTTAAAGTTAATAATTCTGGAGGTCTTCCGGTTTCTCCCTGCAACATAGTTTCCAGTTGATTCATTGTTAGTATATGATCATAGGTCATAAAGAAACTATTATCTGGAGTACCTCCAAAAAAACCATGCGATGCCACATGTACCAAGCGCGCCGGTTGAGCCATAGCAGAGGCGAAGCGTTGCATGACAAAATTCTGATCTAGCATCACTTGGCTATTGAAACTATTGGATATCGATTGCACTTCCTGCACTATTCCTGGTAATGCTAAGGCCTCGATTACCTGGTTGCGTGACTCTTGATCACTGAGTACCTGTCTAAGATAGGTTTTATTTACACTGGAACCAACTTCGGCTTTTACCACAGTCAATCCACGCCCTCGAATTGATAAACCTCCACTCCTTATACCCCGTAGTGAACCCTCTATAGAGCCTAAGATTTCCAGTGGTAATTCATCTATTACTGGCCCCGGGCGGCTCATGCCAACTACCAGTGCATTCATGTTGGTGCGGGCTATAGGCTGGGAGTCAAAGATGGTTAATCCAGGTTCAGTCACAACCGCATAATCTTCTATCAGATATTTATCTCCATCCATCAAAGCTCCCAGGGGAAATAACCGCATTGGACCATCAGGAATGAACACTATAGTTTCTATATTATGTTGTTTTAACCATGGGATTATGGGTTGGATGATCCAGGTATATAACTGATTAGCAGGATTTTTTGGAGTTTTTAACTCATTATAGCTAGGACGCAAGCGCATGGATAAATCTTGAGCTGTATCACGGATCTGATTTGCAGTAACTGCTACGCTGGCTCGGTATTGATGGTTGCCGATTCCAAGTAGTAATTCTAAACGATCAGGCAATATAATCGGATACAAGACTCCAGTCCGTGGGGCAATATCTTCTAAGTTAATCATCGGCTTGGAGTCTAAGCTACAGGCATCTCCCAAATAGTCTTCTAATTCAGCAGTTTTCAGCAGCTCTAGGGTATCCCTAGCCTCCAAAAGTAAAGGTTGCGCATTGGCATCAGGCAAACTTGCGGCTTTTTGTAGTAAAATATCAGCTAGTTGGGTATAGAGTGGGGCCAAGGTTTCTTGAAATATCGAGTGCTGCTGGTGAGCAATGCTGGGACGTAATATCTGCATGTGGAACACCGCACGTCGTAAAGCAGCCAAAGCACGCTCCTTATCACCTAAATTGCTGTACAATCGCCCCCGGCGCCACTCTTCTTGCATCAAAACTTTGGTATTGCGCATAGAACGAGCAATGGCTATAGACTCGTTGCTCGCAATCAGAGATCCTCGGTAATCAGCTAGATTTTCTAGTATTTTTGCCTTAATAGTAAAAATACCTGCCAATTGTGTTGAATCCGTAATTTTGGGAATAGCAATTTCTATAATGGCCAGGGCTTTTTGTTGGTGGTTATTGGGGGCTAAACTAAGACGGTCCAGTAGGGATAACAAACCAGTAATCTGTATTAAATCTAAATTATTATGGCTTATTTCATTAGCCAAGATGGTAATATCACTTAAAGATGGTAGCTGACTAAGGTCGCAGTTAGGTGCTAGGAGACGTGCTGTAACAGTGCTGTTGCTTATGCTGAGCTTAGGCTTATGGTCACTGGAAAGCTCTACTCCATGAGTTAGCGTTGAAAAAGCCGGGAATGCGAACATTACAGCTAGGATAATAATTCGTAACATGGTCTTACCCCTCAATAAGTTGCCTGCAACTGGATGTGAAATCCTTGATCTTGCCAAACGCTACTATCGCGTTGGGGTGGGTTATGTAGCGCATGGCCCCAATAAATGCTAGCCTGCACCTGATCTTGCCATGACCATATCAGGCCTAAACCAACAGAATATAAAGATTCTGGTTGTGGTCCAATATCTTTGCTCCAACCATGAGCATAATCAGCAAATATTGCCCCATACAATCGACCATAACGAGTTTGCATCGTGGGGTCGAGTAAGCCATAACGTATTTCCATAGACCCCAAAACTGCTTGATCGCGCACCAAGGTATTTTCGCGATATCCACGTACTGTGCTAATACCACCTAAGCCCAATTGTTCCAGAACTGGCAGCGGAGAGTCAGCAAGTTGTAAACTTAGACGCCCCAGAAATTGTAGACGATTATTATGCCAACTTTGAGTATAGCGCTGCTGCAAAACCCAGGTTATAAATTTGGTATCTACGGCGGTTTTAGTTTGAGTTGCGTTTAGCATATTGGTACCAAAACTAAACATAGAATTCATGTTGTAAGTCCAATCAACGTCCCGTGCCAACCATTCTTGAGAAAAACGTATTGGAACTACAGTGCTTTTACCATTTAAGTAGCCTTGTCCTAATGAGAACGGAAAATCTAGCAATCGAGTCTTGTGAGTGCGATGCTCAATACCTAAGCCGACGGTCAAGCGTCGTCTTAAATTTTGCAGTACAATATGGTTAAATCCAGCTGTATAGGAAATATAATCACTTTTTATATTTAGAATGTCAGCTGGTTCCTCTATGACCAGGGCGTT
>JXSN01000184.1 GCA_001276605.1 Achromatium sp. WMS2 | reverse complement strand
AAAAAATGGCTGCCTCTAGCTGATTCCGGAAAACACATGTGTGTAAGAGAGTTAGGGCGACAAGAACCAACGCCGTCTTTACGGTATAGGGCGGAGTGGGTCTGCACTTATGTTTGAAATTGGTATGCTTGAATTTAGTCTTTAATTTTTTGTCAAGCATTAAAAACTGGATTATCGAGTAAAAAAGATATCCGGCTAGCAGCTTCACTTTGCCAAGCAAAGGCTGCGGAATGACTACGAATATGATCTGCACTGTCAATAGCACGCTGAATATAGTGTTGGTCTCGATTACTAGCGCGAATCTGCCTGATACCATTTAGGGTTTCGGCCAAAATTTCTTGAAAATCTTGGTATGCTTGATTTTGACGTTTCTTTAAATCCTTTACGCGCCTGCCAAGCACTGTGGTAACATATATTACTAAGGGATTAAATAGCAAGATGAATAATGCTAAACGCCAGTGCATCCAAAATAATACTACGGCTGTGCCAATTAAGCTGAGAATGGCGACCAGAAATTTACTGGTAGCATTACCAATAAATTGGTCTATTGCGTCGAGATCGGTAACTAAATGTGATGCAACCGTGCCACTACCTAAAGTTTCGTACTCGGCCATAGAGATACGTTTGAGGCGTGTTAATAATTGACTACGCATGTAAAATATTACATTTTTGGATATTATGGTAAATTGACGTAGTTGCCAAACAGATATAGCCACTCCGGCAAAACGTAGTACTAGGGTTAGTATGAGGATTGTGCCAATGTATAAAGTGGGACCGTGCCAGGATATGGGAAAAATATTGTGCATTAGGTTGAGTGCGACGCCTGGCTGATGTAGTAAAACTTCATCTACCAGGGTTGGTAGTAGCAATGGTACTGGTACGCTAATTAGGGCTCCCAGAATGGCTATAATATTGACTAGGATTAGTTCGTGCCGGTGGTTAAGAACCATACCTAGCAACTCATTCCAAGTAAATGGATGCTCCCGATATATTTTTGAGTCAGACATTGTATCTATATTTTTAGAGGAGTTAAGTTAATATTAGGTTTATTTATATAGTTATTATCGATCGTTACCACACCCCAGCGTGGAAATGCAGCCGGTGACGCTCTAGCGTCCCCTAAGAACCTAATCGTGATAATATTATATGTTAACATGCTATGGTAAGTATGTTTAATCTGATTTATGAGTTTGAGTTTATGCAGTGCTCAGCTAATTTCATTATAATAGAAATATCGCATGGTCTAATACACTATTGCATTCATGGTTTAGGCCGGTCCCCAGGTTTGGTAGCTCACCAGCAAGGTAAGATTTTTTATGTCTGGTAATAGTATAGGCAAGTTATTCGTAGTCACAAGCTTTGGTGAAAGCCACGGGCCTGCCATTGGTTGTGTAGTAGACGGCTGTCCACCAGGTATGGAACTAGATGTAGCAGATTTGCAAGGCGACTTAGATCGCCGTAAACCAGGTAAAAGCCGTCATACCACTCAACGACGTGAAAGCGACACAGTACAAATCCTTTCAGGGGTTTTTGATGGTAAAACAACAGGTACACCCATTGGCCTAATCATTCAAAACGAGGATCAGCGTTCCCAAGATTACGCAGCCATAAGCAATATTTATCGACCCGGTCATGCAGATTATAGTTATCAACAAAAATACGGGCATCGTGATTACCGGGGTGGCGGACGTGCTTCTGCTCGAGAAACAGCAATGCGGGTAGCAGCGGGTGCTATTGCTAAAAAATACCTAAGATTGCATAGCGGCATTCAGGTTAGGGGATATTGCTCTCAATTGGGACCTATTCGGCCTAAAATCATCGATTGGAATGTAGTGGAGCGAAATCCATTTTTCTTTCCAGATGCCAGTAAGATTTCTGAACTTGAAGCTTATATGGATAAATTACGTAAGTCAGGTGATTCCATTGGAGCACAGGTTACAGTGATCGCAAATGGTGTACCGCCTGGCCTTGGAGAACCAGTATTTGATCGTTTGGATGCGGAACTTGCGCATGCTTTAATGAGCATCAATGCAGTGAAAGCTGTAGAAATCGGCTCTGGTTGCGATTGCATCGAGCAAACCGGTACTCAACATCGGGATGAAATAACCCCGGAAGGATTTCTTTCTAACAATGCTGGAGGTATTCTAGGTGGTATTAGCACTGGTCAAGAGATAATAGCTCGCATTGCACTTAAACCCACTTCCAGTCTACGTATTCCAGGACGTACTATAAACACAGAGGGTAAAGCTGCCGAAATTGTAACCGTTGGTCGCCATGATCCCTGTGTAGGCATCCGGGCTACTCCCATAGCCGAGGCCATGATGGCTATTGTGATCATGGATCACTTATTGCGACACCGCGGCCAAAATCAACCACGGGTTGTGTCCTAATACGTATATGCGTTGGAGCTTTATGTTGAGGCACTTGGTGTTTTTGTACAGAAAATTGGATACTGCGAACTTAGTGATTGTGAGCTTCGGGTCAAAGTTTCACAGTACCCAAGTTTTAATGCCAAAAATTCCAATGCTTAGTTTTTGATAGCATTAAAGGTTATAGCGTATGAAAAATTAGACTTAATTTGGGATAATAATACTATGTAAATTTTTCTAGATTCAGGCTGTAAGTTCTTGTATTTTGGATTCTAAGCTGGTAACTAGAGAGTTGGCATAAGCTATAGGACCACCAATGCGTAGTTGCTCCACTTGTTGTAACAGATGTTGTACCGATTGTTGGACTAAAGTTGAAATTTTACTTTCATTGGCATTATCTGATGCATCTAACAACATTTCTAATGCGTGGCTTAGGTTGCCTATCGAATTAATGTTGGCTAGCCTGGCGCCGCCCTTCAAAGTATGCAACACATGCTTAATTTGATTTTTCGCCGTTTGGTCACCAGATTTAGTCCAGACATTCAAACTATCCTGTAAGGTTCCAAGTAATTCACCAGATTCTTCGAGCACGATTTCTTGGAGCTCCGGGTCTATGCCGTCAAGACGTTCGACTTCCTCAGTCATAGCTATATCCTCTATAATTTTTTGTAACCAAACACAAGTTAAATTAATACGATCTACTATACCCTAAAATATATTCGATTACGTATTTATATAACTTATATTTCAATAAGTTCTGCTAAATTTAATACTTTAGAAACTTCATAGTGTAGAATATCGCCCCACCATGCTATGCCCATGCATATGCCGACTATGCGTGGGCTACGCTGGATGCTTTTATGTTTTAGATCGATTACAACTATATGAAAGCCTGGGCTATTATTTTCTATGGCCCAGGCAATTAGAGCTAGATAACGTTTGTTAGGACTTTGCGCTGATAAGTCTTGCCATTCATAGTCTGATGGTAATATTGGTTGCCATTTACCTTTAAAATTAAGTGTGCAGACGTTGTATGGGGATCCCATGCGAATTTCTCGAATTGAGCTGAAGTTAACCTCCAGTTTTGAATATGCCATTTTTACCTCATAATTATTACTTTTTGGTTACCGGTTTGATTTGTTGGGGGACTCTGGAGCGTTCCCAGCTGCGTTCTCACACTGAAGCATGGTAGCGATCAATACAGGCGCTAGAGTATGGGAATGATCACGAACAAACATTATGCTAAAATACTAAGCCAGTAATTGCCGAATTCGATCTCTGATTCTGGCCGCTGCCTCAAATTCTAGGTTTTTGGCGTGTTCATACATTGCCTTTTCTAACTCTTTAATTTGTTTACCTAATTGTTGGGGTGATTTTATAGCGTTGATCACATAGCTGGCGGCGGTCTCGGCCACTTGCGATACCATGTTATTACCTATGGCAGCATCATGTACCTCATCGGTAATATCCAAGATGGTTACTACCGCTTTACTGATTCCACGTGGTGTAATATTATGTAATTTATTGAATGCTAACTGTTTTGCGCGGCGTCGCTCTGTTTCTTCTATAGCTTTTTGCATGGAGTTGGTTATTTTATCAGCATATAGAATCGCTCGGCCGGATAAATTGCGTGCTGCACGTCCTAT
>JXSN01000183.1 GCA_001276605.1 Achromatium sp. WMS2 | reverse complement strand
ACGTCTCTTCTAAGCAATCGGCCCAACAAGCCCAGGCAGCATCCGAAGGAACCCAATCAGTACTCAAGCTAGCCGAAGAGGGTAGTTTTCAAGTGCAAGAAATGCTGCAAGGAATGGAGGAACTGCGCAGTAAAGAGGGAGCTATTGCCCAACCAAATTTGTATTCGTCCCATCATGTATGCTGCCCTGAGCTACGATCACCGCATTATCGATGGCCGTGACGCGGTGCAATTTCTGGTGACCATAAAGGAAAGTATTGAAGATCCTACTCGATTATTTTTGCAAGTTTAAATTTCGGGATTTTTATCAACCATAGGGCTTGATTTCAAATATGGCAGCCCTGAAGTATGCGGCCAATGAGTCAACTCTTTGCTAAGTCGCTGTAGGTTGCTTTACACCAGTTAATTGTAGTTTATAATTGATCTGGAACATTTTGAATTTTTGAGGTGTTTGTTATGCATCTAAAACTTGCTACCCGCTTAATCATAAGTTCACTTTTGATAAGCATAATTCCCATATTAATAATTAGTAGTTACTCGCTATACATCAGTAGTGGTGAATTAGAAGGAGCAGTAAATTCACATCTTTTGCAGGCACGGGAGGAGACTTTTGATAATTTAGGCGATTACTTTGCTATATTGGAAAAGCAATTAGCAACCTTAGCTGATAGAGACATAATAGTTGATTCGATCAAGAGTTTTAATATGGCTATTGATGGACTAGATGTAGATCTGGGCAAGCGCTATGATGCAGATTTGGCGGCTAACGAAGGTATGCTAAAGGCTCGCTACGCCTATCAAGAAGCAAATACTGCTAATGTTCCCAAAGATGCGATTAATCGGTGGTGGCCGCAGGATCGTGCAGCACGTATTTTACAACATTATTACATCGCAGCTAATCCTTATCCAGCGAATGAAAAACAAAAATTAGATTTTGCCGCTGATGGTAGCCGTTATAGCCAATTTCACCGCCGTTTGCATCCCATCATGCGCGGGTTTATAGAAAAATTTGAGTACGATGATTTAATAATAGTTGATATTAATACTGGTAGAATATTATACAGTGTTAAGAAAAATCTAGATTTTGGAACTAGTCTCACAACTGGTCCCTACAGCAACTCCAGTTTAGCCCAAGTGTACAAGGAGGCAGCCAACTCTAATACTGTAGATTCAATACATTTTATTGATAATCGTCCATATGAACCAACCTACAACAAGGCAGTTTCCTTTGTTGCTACACCGATATTTGATAATGGAACTAAAGTTGGTATATTAGTTATGGAATTAGGCGATCATATTGAAGATCAGGTAATGGTCTATGATAAACAGTGGAAAGAACGCGGTATGGGCAAAACTGGCGAGGCGATTTTGGTAGATTCTAAGCATTTGCTTCGTAGTCAATCACGACTGCTGATTGAGGATCCTACGGCTTTTACTAACACGTTAAAAGGCCTGGAATCAGCAGCCTCCATTTGGCAAACTGTGGAAAAATCTGGTAGCGCTATTGGTATACTGGAATGGCAAGCGCCGGCAGTTGATAATGCCCTTAACGGTAAAAGTGGATTAATCCACACCAACAATTATTTAGGTAAGGCTGTCATAGCTGCATATAAACCTATGACTTTTGCCGGAACTACCTGGGCACTGTTGGTAACCATGGATGAGGCAGAGGCGTTTAGCGGTTTAAATGACCTGTATACTCTGATAATTGAGATGGTGATAGTTATAGCCGGTATAGTAATCTTTGTAAGTTGGCTATTTGCACGTACTATCAGCAATCCTATAACCACCACGATTAACATTGTTTCCAGCTCATCCACACAAATGGCTGCGACTACTTCCGAACAGGAGCGAATTGCCAATCAACAGGCAGCCTCGGTAACCGAAATTAGTACCACAATGGAGGAGTTAAACGTCTCTTCTAAGCAATCGGCCCAACAAGCCCAGGCAGCATCCGAAGGAACCCAATCAGTACTCAAGCTAGCCGAAGAGGGTAGTTTTCAAGTGCAAGAAATGCTGCAAGGTATGGAGGAACTGCGCAGTAAAGTGGGAGCTATTGCCCAACAAATTTTGCAATTGAGTGATCAAATAAGCCAAATCAGTAGTATTACTGGCTTAATGACAGATTTTGCTAACGAAACTAAGATGTTAGCAATGAATGCCGCCGTAGAGGCAGTGCGTGCCGGCGAGCATGGCAAGGGCTTTTCAGTATTGTCAGTGGAAATTCGCAAACTAGCTGAGGAAAGCAAACGGTCCGCAGAACGTATTAACGGCCTGATCAGTGAAATTCAAAAGGCAACTAATTCCACAGTGATGGCTACTGAGGAGGGCACTAAAACCGTTGAACACACAATAAATGTTGCTCATTCCACAGCATCTTCATTAACCTCAGTTTCCGAGGCTATGCACAGTGTGGCTACTAACGCCCAACAAATATCCCTAAATATTCAGCAGCAGGCTGAGGCTGTGCGCCAAGTGGTAACCGCCATGAATGAGCTTAAAACCGGGGCCAAGGAAGGCGCTGCTGGTATTAGTCAGACCAAAGATGGCATCAAGGCCCTGAACGATGCGGCCTTAAAACTTAAAGCCATGACTTGAACTATCCTGTGGTGGCTATATGCAAGATATAATGCTGTAAAATTTTGGGTTTCTAATCCAATATGAGCTAGACTTTAGAATGAGTAACCAGTTATATTTATTAAGTATCCAATTGCTTGGTACTGGTTGCTCGTACTTGGCAATAAGAAGCGGTGAGGATCGGCCATTGTCTCCGTCTTCATGGAACAAAGCCTAAATTAATAATAACCATCTGTGTAAAAGTGGTAATTGCAATCATGTTTGTAAAAGATATTATGACTCGTGAAGTCAAAACCGTGCGCCCAGATACCAAGCTTATAGAGGTAGCATCCCTGATGTGCCTGTATCGGTACAGTGGCCTGCCAGTAGTTGAAGACGGCAAGTTGGTAGGTGTGGTATCGGAAAAAGATGTTCTAAATCGCCTCTTTCCCAGCTTAGGGGAAATGACCGACGGCGTAGCATCACTAGATCTAGATAGGCTGATGGGACAGTACAAGGAGGTTTTAGGCCTCAAGGTGCGAGACGTGATGACCATGAATCCCTTAACAGTTTCCCCGGATATCCACGTGCTACGGGCCGCTACGACCATGAATCGGCACAAGTTTCGCCGCATACCCGTAGCTGAAGGAGATACCCTGGTTGGTATGTTGAGCATGGGGGACGTGCACAAAGGAATATTTCATGCCAACATTGCTGATCGACTTCCATAATTAAAAAAATAAATATATTAGTACTTTGATAATATTTACCGTACACCTGCCCATGTCTTGGTAACTATCATTAGTTTTACCCCTAACACTAGTTTAAAATCTGGTGTTTGGGGACAACTTGCTATTCAATAGCATTTTATGAGATAGTATTGAACCAAGTTCACATCTTTAATCCCTAATATGCTATACTATAAGGAATTAAAAGTATGGTGTGGCTCTGTCTATAGTTTCAGCTGGTTATTGGGCTTTGCAGATAAGGTTCAGTTGATTTAAACCATAGCACAAGCGTGGATAAAGTATCTTATAACCCTAGAGTTTTGTAAACTTTATCTATTTCCTCCCACCATTCGTTATTTATTTGGTACAAAGGTCGTGAAATGAACATAATACGCCGTTATTTCATGGTGTTATTCGTAAGCGTTGCATTGCTGTTTGGCATTCAAGTACCGAACTTTCTGGATCATTACGCCAAACGAGTCGACGCCCATTTACGCGAAGTAACCATCAATCTTAAGCCTTTTCAGGATATAGCTAACAAACATCACAATGGGAGCTTGGATGCTCTTATTGCACTACACGAATCCAGCTTAGAAAGCAGTTACCGCGAAGAAGGTAAGGCTATAGCCAGCATGTATGCGCGTAAGCTGCGTTTTGAATTGGATAAGCTTGCTATCAATGGTGGCTACTTTAGGAATGTGTTACACCTCATCAGGGATGGCAATCAGGAGTTGCTACAAGAAACCATGGATCAGTATACCTATTCGGTACCACTTAACC
>JXSN01000182.1 GCA_001276605.1 Achromatium sp. WMS2 | reverse complement strand
CAAGAAGTCAGCAGAGGCCATAGTAGCGTTGATACTTGCTGAAAGGCAGGAGGAGCGAAGGGCTGAAGAGTCACGAAAGAACCAACATTTCTGTCTCACCGGAGAAGCGAGTAGATGATCGAAACGACAAAGAGCGGCAATTACGGCCACTTCCGAAGCGGCGGGGTAAAGGGGCCTGGTGGGTTCCAGGAGGGATAAACCTTACGATCATCAAGTAGATCTGGTGGCGGCATTGGTGTGAGAACGGTTTAATGAGCAACATAGCTAATAAGCGAGCGCATACTGGAAAGTAAATAAGCGGAATAGGTGAATAGGTGCCGCTTTACAAGTGAACCTAGCTCTCCTGGGTAACTCCACTGGAGCAAACAAACAACTCATAGGTGCTGTAAGATTATTTTGCTGTGTAGCTTGCGGGCTAAGCCCGCTGGACTCAACCGCCGGATGCGGAAAAGCGCATGTCCGGTGGTGTGGGAGGGCTAACGGGGTCAATCCCGTTGGCTCGACCCGATCGAGGCGGTGGTACTACGCCACTGCGGATCAATTTTGTCTAAGGCCTTAGCCGCTGCCTGCCTTACACGCCATTTTTCATCCGCCAAGGCCGCAATCAATGCGGGGATGGCGGCGGTAGCTGCTGGCCCGATTTGCCCCAAGGCCCAAATCGCTGCCTGTCTGACATACTTATCCTTATCCGCCACGGCCGTAAGCAATGCAGGAATGGCGGCGGTAGCTGCTGGCCCGATTCGCTCCAAGGCCAAGGCCGCTGCCCGTCTAACATCCGAATCCTCATCCGTCAAGGCCCTTATTAATGCGGGGATGGCGGCGGTGGCCTCGGCAGTCTTATGCCATTGGGGATCAATTTTATCCAAGGCCGCAGCCGCTGCCCGTCTGACATACTCATGCTCATCCGTCAAGGCCCTTATTAATGCGGGGATGGCTTCTGGTCCCATTGCAACCAACCTCTGTTGTGCACTAGACCGTAATTCAGGGTCATGTAATTCTTCAATCATTATGTTTTCCCCTATTTAAAATGTGTATATGAACTCAACTATTGTCTACGTTGCTGGAAAACTAATCAGTAATCGAAAAGTTGCTACTAAACTGCTGCTTCATCATTTTATTGCAAGCGTATGTAATTAGTATAGACTCAAGTTTAGATTGCAGCAGCATAAAATTCCGTCCTAATTTTGATCGTATATGCAATTACGGCACCATGGCTATGTAAAACTATCCAAACCCTGTAGTATAAGATATAATATTGGTAACTATCTACTACGGCAATTTGCTTCATTTCTTGGTTGGGAAGGGTAAGCAAGGAAAAGTCTGTTAACCCCATCCATGGCTTCTGGATTCCGGCAATCCATGCCGGAATGACGGGTTTTTGATAAATTGGGGATTTACTCGTCCCTGGCTTCTGGATTCCCGCAATCCATGCAGGAATGACTGAATTATGCATTCCTGCCGGAATAACGTAGGTAAAAAATATGGCTAAGCGCAAATTAATTAGTTTTGATTGGGCCCTCAAGCGGTTATTACGCGATAAAGCAAATTTTGAAGTATTAGAAGGCTTTTTAAGCGAATTACTGTGCGATTCTATAACTATTCTTGAAGTATTAGAAAGTGAAAGTAATCAAGAACATATCATAAATAAATACAATAAGGTGGACTTAAAAGCTCTTAACCAACGCTATGAGATAATTATCATTGAGGTGCAATATAACAATGAACTAGATTTCCTGCAACGCATCTTATACGGGGCTTCCAAAGTTATTGTGGAACATTTGAACGAAGGTGGTCCCTATGCGGAGATTACTAAAGTTATATCAGTAAACATACTATACTTTAATTTGGGCATTGGCAATGATTATGTGTATCGCGGTTATACTACATTTATAGGAACTCATGATCAAGAGCAATTAGATTTAACCCCAGCGCAACAAAAAATGTTTAAATGTCAACATGTTTATAATTTATTTCCAGAATATTATATTATCCAAATCAATAAATTTCCAGATATTACCCACGATCCATTGGATGAATGGATTTATTTATTTAAACATGAGGAAATAAAAGAAGGATTTCAAGCACGGGGCCTAGCCAAAGCCAAGGAAGTTTTGGATATTTTAAAACTATCGACTACAGAACGCCAACTTTATTCTTTGCACCAAGAGCAACTGCATTATGAAGCTAGTATGAATTTGTCATCCTATGCAACTGGTAAAGAAGATGGGGTTAAACAAGGCCATAAAATTGGCTTGATTGAAGGGCGTGAAATTGGCAAAACAGAGGGACAAGCGGCCCTACTCAAACGCCTACTTACTAAAAAATTTGGCCCGTTGTCACCAGCCAGCATCTGCAAACTGGATACAGCTAATTTAGAACAGTTGGAAACTTGGTCTGAGGCGATATTGGATTGTGATAGCATTGAGCAATTATTGCGGTAAAAAATCAATTTCTGTAACTACTTTCCTCACCCCAGCCCCTTTTCATTTATGGTGAGCTTGATTATGTTGTCATCCCTGACATCTGGATTCCGGCAATCCATGCCGGAATGACGGAATATAGCCTTGATCGGGTCGAGCCAACGGGATTGCACCATTTGGGCTTTACTCGTGGTGAGGTAAGTAGTTACCAACATTAAACTTTTAACCATTAAATTAAGATTATAATCTATGCTCTATCAACTGTGCGGATTTATCGTTAGTGAAGCTTTAAATGGCCTAGGAAGCAAAGCTCATAACCAGCTGCAAGTTTGGTGTCAAGATCCTAAGCAAGAGTTAGCCAAAGCTTTGGATCAAGCCAATACTCACACCTGGCGTGTGTTGGAATTGGCAGTTGCTGGCAATTCGATGAGCCAATGGTTACGGCAACGTTTTGTAACCGGTGCTGAACGTGGGGTGTTGGAACCAGTGCGCCTGTGGATTCAAACTCAAGGTGAGGAATTTCGCTTAGCCTGTGCTGAAGAATTGACCATGATGCGCGCGCGTAAGTTATTAACCCTGGATCCTGATTGGCAAGCTAATAGCCAACAGTTAATCGCTGCCTATTCCACTGCTCCGCATTCCGAATCGGCACTAGCTACGCTCTTAAGTGCTGCGGTACAAAGTGATTTTCCTAATCTAGCGCGGTTTCTTAGCGAATATGATACTCAGTGGTTGCCGCAAACTTTCCGTTATTTTTTTAAACATGCGGTGGCAACTTGCCCATTGTTGCGCGATATGTTGCAGTTTGAAACTCTAGAGCGGTTGCAACATACGCAAGCTCAGGGTTTGGCGGCTTTGGAGCAAACGTTAACTGAACAAAGTGTGGCTATAGAGACCGAATTGCGGCAATTTAGCTCTGAAATCGGGGAATGGCGGCGGATTGCTGCTGAATCACTCGCTATGCAACAGGCTATTTACGCTAAAGTGGATTCAATTTACCGCCAAGGACCGATTTCCCCGCGCTTGTCTTCCATGTTGCGTTCCAGTTCGGATTTGGAATTGCTCCGCACTTTGGAACAGCGGTTGCAGGCGTTGCCTGAGGAGAAACGGAGTGTGGAAATACTCGATGCTATTGGCCGCTTGGCAGTGGCAGTGGGTAATTTTAGCACTGGTCAGCAGCATTTTCAGCAAGCAGCAGAGGTAGCAACTGCCAATGGCCAGGTCGCAGCAGCGGCGCAAGCTAAATATAATCAGTATCTTACCCTGTTGGAACAAAAGCAATGGGAGGCGGCCTTAGCCACTTTGTTGCAAGCGGTGGAGTTGGATCCGCAGAATTTACGCCCGTTTCCTTTGGATAAGTATCAGCCGCAGCGGATTTTGGGCGCTGGTGGTTTTGGGGTAGCATTTGAATGTTATCACAAATGGCTGAAATATCCGGTGGTGATTAAGACTTTATATCAGAAGGAGTTGGAACGCAATATTGTAGAAATATTCGACGAAGGGGCGATTTTAAAAAAGATTCACCATCCCAGCATCATCAGTATTGCCGACTGTGATTACGCGGATGTGGCTCAAACCCGCCCTTATTTGGTCATGGAGTATTTTCCTGGGGTATCTTTGGCTGATTATTTGGAGCAACACGGGGCGTTGTCGATTGCACAAACTGTGATATTAGCTCGCTT
>JXSN01000181.1 GCA_001276605.1 Achromatium sp. WMS2 | reverse complement strand
GCCTGGAGTGTTGAAAACAGTCAAGGTTTACGTAGCGGTCAAACGTCGGGTGCAACCTGGTGACAAAATGGCAGGGCGCCACGGTAACAAGGGAGTGATATCAAAGGTTGTGCCAATTGAGGATATGCCGTTTACCAAAGATGGTGAACCAGTAGAAATCGTACTCAATCCACTTGGTGTTCCCTCACGCATGAACGTAGGCCAGGTTTTAGAAACTCACTTGGGGTGGGCAGCTAAAGGCTTGGGTATAAAAATTGGCAACATGCTAAAAGCCCATGAAACTGCGACAGAGATACGCATGTTTCTAGATAAAATATACAATAGTAGTGGTAAAGCTGAGGACCTCGATGGTCTCAATGATACCGAAGTTTTAGCACTTGCTGAAAATTTAAAAAACGGAATACCCATGGCAACGCCGGTATTTGACGGAGCCAATGAAGGCGAAATCCTAGCTATGCTCAGATTGGCTGATTTACCTGAAAGTGGCCAAATAACACTTTATGATGGCCGTACCGGAGATACGTTTGAACGCCCTGTTACCGTGGGTTACATGTACATGCTGAAGCTAAACCATCTGGTAGACGATAAGATGCATGCCCGCTCGACAGGACCGTACAGTTTAGTAACTCAACAACCTTTGGGTGGTAAGGCGCAATTCGGCGGGCAGCGTTTCGGAGAAATGGAGGTTTGGGCCCTGGAAGCCTATGGGGCTTCCTACACTTTACAAGAAATGCTTACGGTAAAATCTGACGATGTAAAGGGACGCACTAGTATGTATAAAAACATAGTAGATGGCAAACACCTCATGGAAGCAAGCATGCCTGAATCATTTAATGTGCTGGTAAAAGAGATTCGTTCCCTTGCCATTAACGTTGAATTAAACACGGAAATAAAATAGGCATAGATATTAAGCTTGCGAAATTGTCCATTATGCCAGCTAATTTTCACGACATACTCAATAACTATAACTGTAAGCACCACATATCTTAAAAGTTTGAGATAATGGTCATCTTTGGCTAAATTTGTATTATTATTTGACCTTTGTCTTTAAGTAACAAAAAAGTTAGGTTGCTGCAAGTTTTACATGTATGTAGCAACCACATTGTGCTGGCTTTAGGAATCATATTGCGCGGAAGATCTTATGAAACATACAAAGCATCAGGAACAGGCGGTAGAATTCGATTTTATAAGGATCGGTCTAGCCTCTCCGGATATGATTCGTTCATGGTCTTACGGTGAAGTCAAAAAGCCCGAGACCATTAATTATCGCACTTTCAAACCAGAACGCGACGGTTTGTTTTGCGCCAAAATCTTTGGACCTACTGCCGATTACGAATGCCTATGCGGTAAATATAAGAGGTTAAAGCATCGCGATACTTTGTGTGAAAAATGCGGTGTAGAAGTAACCCTAGCAAAAGTTCGGCGCGAACGCATGGGCCACATAGAGCTAGCTAGTCCAGTAGCACACATATGGTTTCTAAAGTCATTACCATCTCGTATTGGATTGTTGCTAGACATGACGTTACGGGATATTGAACGCGTTCTCTACTTTGAGTCCTACGTGGTCATAGATCCGGGCATGACTGAGGGTGATAAGCTGAAACGTGGCGATATTCTAACCGATCAGCAGTATTTAGACACAATTGAAGAATATGGAGATGAGTTTGATGCCAGAATGGGGGCTGAGGCCATATACAAGCTGTTGTGTACCATGGATATACCAAAAGAAATCGAGAAGGTACGCACAGAAATAAAAGAGACCAATTCCGAAACTAAGCTCAAAAAATATTCCAAGCGCTTAAAACTATTAGAATCCTTACACGAGTCCAAGAATCGTCCAGAATGGATGATTCTCACAGTATTACCAGTATTACCACCTGAACTGCGCCCCCTTGTTCATCTGGAAGGCGGTAGGTTTGCCACTTCAGATCTTAACGACTTGTACCGACGTGTAATCAATCGCAATAATCGCCTGAAGCGTCTGTTGGATTTGAGCGCACCAGATATCATTGTACGTAACGAAAAGCGGATGCTGCAAGAGGCGGTGGATGCCCTATTGGATAATGGGCGCCGGGGCCGTGCTATCACAGGAACTAACAAACGTCCCTTAAAATCCCTCGCCGACATGATCAAGGGTAAACAAGGCCGATTTAGGCAGAATCTGCTGGGAAAAAGAGTAGATTATTCAGGACGTTCTGTGATTGTGGTGGGGCCAACACTGCGGCTACACCAATGCGGACTACCTAAACGCATGGCTTTGGAGTTATTCAAACCTTTCATACTCTCAAAACTTCAGTCTAAAAGCAACAGTACGATCAAGGCGGCGAAAAAGCTCTTGGAACGCGGTACTCCCGAGGTCTGGGATGCACTAGCCGAAGTCATTCGCGAACATCCAGTGATGTTAAACCGCGCTCCGACTTTGCATCGGCTTGGAATTCAAGCCTTTGAGCCAGTATTGATTGAAGGTAAAGCCATTCAGTTGCACCCCCTGGTATGTACCGCGTTTAATGCTGATTTTGATGGTGATCAGATGGCGGTACATGTGCCATTATCCCTCGAAGCTCAGCTTGAAGCGCGTGCCCTAATGATGTCGTCTAACAACATCTTGTCGCCAGCGAACGGGGAACCTATTATAGTGCCAACCCAGGATGTGGTATTGGGTTTATACTACATGACCCGGGAAAAGATTAATGCTAATGGCGAAGGCATGGTGTTTAGCAACATAGATGAAGTGCGGCGAGCCCATGAAACTGGTTTTTTAGATATTCAAGCCCGCATCCAGGTTCGCATTACTGAAGTTGAATTTGATGATCAAGGTCAACGCGTGGTTAAGACTGAGCGCAAGAAAACCACGGCTGGTAGGGCATTGTTGTGGGAAATAATACCTGAAGGATTACCATTTACTTTGATTAATGAACCCATGGTTAAAAAGCAAGTATCACGGTTAGTTAATGCCTGTTACCGCAAATTAGGCTTAAAGGCTACCGCAATGTTTGCTGATAAATTGATGTACATGGGATTTCGTCAATCATCCAGAGCAGGCTTATCCATCGGCGTGAATGATATGGAGGTACCTAGCAATAAAGCCGCCATTATCGAAGCTGCCGAATTAGAGGTAAAAGAGATTCAGCAGCAATATGCCAAGGGTATCCTGACTTCTGGGGAACGCTACAATAAGGTGGTAGACGTTTGGACACGGACCGGCAGCCGGGTAGCTAAGGCCATGATGGATAAAATTAGCAAAGTTCAGGTTAAAAACCGTGATGGTGAGATGGAAGAACAGGGATCCTTCAATTCCATTCACATGATGGCTGATTCCGGGGCCCGTGGTTCGGCAACTCAAATTCGCCAATTAGCAGGAATGCGGGGTTTAATGGCTAAACCTGATGGATCTATCATCGAAACCCCAATTACAGCTAATTTCCGCGAGGGTTTGAATGTTATCCAATACTTCATATCTACCCATGGTGCTCGCAAAGGACTTGCTGATACCGCACTGAAAACTGCTAACTCTGGATATTTAACCCGCAGGTTGGTAGATGTGGCTCAAGACATGGTGGTACACGAGCTAGATTGTGGTACCGAGGACGGTTTAATGATGTCCTCGATAGTAGATGGTGAAAATGTAGTAGATACGTTACAAAATCGAATTTTAGGCCGTGTAACCGCCATCAGCATTTACTACCCAGATAAGGATGAAATATTGTGCCCGGCGGGAACACTGATAGACGAGAGTTGGGTAAACCGTATCGAAAAGGCAGGAATAGATCAGGTACTAGTACGCTCGGCTATTACCTGCAAGTCGCAAATTGGGGTTTGCGCTATGTGTTATGGCCGCGATTTAGCACGCGGGCACCTGGTCAACTACGGCGAAGCCGTGGGGGTTATGGCAGCTCAGTCCATCGGTGAACCTGGTACTCAGTTGACTATGCGTACCTTTCACGTAGGTGGTGTAGCCTCAAGGTCTGCTGCCGCTGATAGTATTGAGGTTAAAAGTAGCGGCGTCCTACGATTGCATAATATCAAGACCGTACAGCATGCTAGTGGCAATTTAATTGCGGTGTCCAGTTCGGGTGAATTAACTGTGGCTGATAGCCTAGGGCGCGGGCG
>JXSN01000180.1 GCA_001276605.1 Achromatium sp. WMS2 | reverse complement strand
CGCGATGCTTCCTGGAGTTGCATTTTAGCTGTAGTTGCTAAATCACGCCGCTGCTGCCGTTCCCAGCGCATTTGTTCCAAATTACGCACCCGCCCCTCATTACGGGTACGACGGGCTTTAATACCTTGCCGAATCCAAATTTCCTCTTGAGCTAAATTTTTATCAAAGCGAGCATTAGCCTTAGATTCAGCATGGTAACGCTCCTCACGCCGTTGTAGATAATTAGAATAATTGCCAGGCCAATCGGTAAGTTGGCCACGATCTAATTCCAAAATACGGGTTGCTAAACGTTCTAGAAAACGGCGATCGTGAGTGATAAATAGCTGACTACCAGAATAATTGAGTAAAAAATCCTCTAACCAGTTTATAGACGTTATGTCTAAATGATTGGTAGGCTCATCCAGCAACAGCACATCAGGATCATTTACTATAGCGCGCCCGAGCAGTACGCGGCGCTTTAAACCACCAGACAAAGTATTAAACAGTAGGGCCGGAGATATTTCTAACCGTGACAATACAGCGTCGATTTTGTGTTTGAAATGCCAACCATCAACAGCCTCCAAGGCTTGTTGGGCATTGGCTAATTGGGTGAGATTAGCTGGTGAAGGATCTTGCTCTAGAAGGCAACTAAATTTATGGTATGTTTTAACTGCATCATTTATTGTGCCAAGCCCCTGGGCTACCACACTAAATACGTCATCATTGACATCTAATGGTATATTCTGTTCTAAATACGCTATGCGCAGTCCCGAACCTAACTCTATGTCACCTTGATCCGGCTTTAGATAGCCAGCAATAATTTTTAACAGACTAGACTTGCCAACACCATTACGTCCAATCAGACATATCCTTTCACCAGTTTTAATAGATAAGTTAACATCATCTAGTAACGGTTGACTACCAAAAGCAAGAGATACGCTGCGCAAATTCAGTATTGACATATAGTTATCAGATTTAAATTGGTTTGGTGTAATACACTACTATTACAAACTAGGTCAATCTTTCCACGTCTACGGATACATTTAAGCTATGAGTACCACCACCATATGAAACCCCTTTTACTGGGGTAACATCACTAAAATCACGCCCCACAGCTGTTGTTATATGCTGATCATTGGGAATAATATTATTGGTAGGATCAAAGTCAATCCAGCCCATAGTTGGTGAATACACAGAAAACCAGGCATGAGACGCATCAGCACCTTGCAATTTGGGTACCCCGGGTGGTGGAATGGTCTCAAGATAACCACTCACATAACGCGCTGGTAAGCCTAAAGATCTTATACAACCTATGGCTAAATGTGCAAAATCTTGACAAACTCCGCGTTTATTGATCAACAATTCATCTAAAGGAGTACCGATACTAGTAGAATTAGGATCATAGGTATATTCCTTGTAAATGCGAGTCATTAAATCTGCCACGCACTCCAAGAAGGGGCGTTCTGGTACAAACGAAGGCAGGGCATAATCCAGCAAATCAGTATTAGTTCTGATATACAGAGAATCCATAGTAAATAACCTAGCTTCCAATACATCCTCGTTCAGATTTTGATCTAGTGTCGCAATCACAGTTTCCCACGATTGATCTAAAACTGGAGTTATCGGAGTAGGTGGGACAATATTAACTTCGCTGATGGAAGTGATAGTTAATTTTTGATGTGGTTGCTGCACAGCAAAGTAATTTACCTGATTTCCAAAATAATCGCGAAATTCTCTACTCACTGAGGGTAAAGGATCGATGCGAACTTGGCTATTAATATCGGTTTGGGTAGGCTGAGAGCGAAGTTTTAGATGAGCGAGGTTATGGCACAGGGACACCGGTTCACTGTAACTATAACGGGTAATATGGGTTATCCGATATTTCATAGCTGGTGGAAATCATCTCTGTGGGTATTTATACTTGTGATTATTGTTTATCATTGACGCATTAATAAAGTATGAGGACGATCTTCATGTCTAAAGTGCAATGAAGTAATTTCTTCAGATAAATTCGGTAATAAAACAGCTAATCTTTCCAGCATCGATTCCAGTACAACGCGCTTAGTTTCGTCTTTGGCTACGTTGGCCAGGGCATCTATGTCGGCTAGCCGCACTAGGCTGTTAGCCTCAAGGATTATCTTTTCCAAGGGACGATGGCTATTGAAGCTAAATTCACTCTTAGGTAATTTTTCCAATAAATTGTTTAATTGGTTTAAACTGAATGCAATAGAACGCGGGTTAGTTTGATCCTGCAATATAAGGTCCAATAAAGCACCGACGCGGGTACCAGATTGGTAACGACGGCGGTAAGTTATAAGGCTGTCAGTTACGCCTAACACTGATTCGGCTAATAAACTTTCGCTACGCTCACCACTATTGGGAACAAAAGTATTACTTAGTAAAGTTACAGTATTGATAGTGCGTTCAATACGCCGTCCTATATCTAAAAATATCCAACCAAAACCGTGGTTCATATTTTCGCGAATTAGGCCAGTAAATGCAGCTAAATTAGTAATTAACGGATCAATTTGATCCAGGGCTGACTCCAATGCCATGATGGGGCGTCCCACTAAAACGCGAGTTTGCTCATCTATGGCGTTGATAATACGCCAGGTATCCATGGACAAGCGATCGCGTACTGACCATGCAGCTAATCCCAAGGCCTGCAACGTTTGCGGTAATCCCCCCAGACGTTTCATATCGGTAATTAAGGATATCAATTCGGGTTCAGGGTTAGCTAGTTTTTTATCTCCATCTTCACCCACAAATCCAGGATAAGTCAAAGTCTGATGAGTTAAGGCGGTAAGCAATAAAACCAAACAACGATCTTGTTCGCGTTCGTGTATTCCACCTAAACGCTCACTAGTACGTAAAATTATTACCCGCAGCAAGCGCACCAGTCCTTCCGCGCGCTCGGCGTAACGACCGATCCAGTATAGATTATCCGCCACACGGCTGGAAACCTCACTGATAACCTGTACTGTCGGACTGTACGTACTTATTTGTTGGATTAAGGTATCTTCTCGTTCAGGTTCAGAGGCCAAAACCCAAGTATCTTTTCCTATACCACCAAGTTGATTCGAAACTATAAGGGTATCAGTATCAGGGGCTACTCTAGTTAGGCCACCTGGCATGACAGAGTAACTTTCATTTTCAGATACCAAAAAGGCTCGTAGTACCGCGGTGCGTGGCTCTAAGCGACTACGCTCTAAAACTGGAACTGTAGCTGCTAAGGCCATTTCTTGACCCACATATCCAGTGGGATTGGAATTAATAGCAGCTTTGAGGGTTTCGCGTTCTTCCAGACTTAAAGTTGCCCCTAACATACACTGGCGGCCAGTACCAGTGCGTACGGCTTTGATTATTAGACGTGGAATATTGTCCAATACAAAACTACGATCTTGTGGGTTACCACACCACCAGGTTTTCACACCGGCTAAATTTAGCTCCTCTCCAAGCAAATGTTGACATATAGCCGGTAAAAATGCACCAAGTGCTGGATGTTCCAAAACTCTGGTACCTAGGGCATTGGCGAGTGTAACATTACCAGTTCGCACGGCTTGTAACAGACCGGGGACACCTAGTGAAGATTCGCCACGTAATTCCAACGGATCGCACCAAGCATCATCTACTCGCCTCAGCAGTACGTCTACACGCTCTAACCCCTTGAGAGTCCGCAACCAAAGAGCACCGTCCCTAATTGTTAAATCGTCACCTTGGGCCAAAGTATAACCTAAGTAGTTAGCTAGGTACGCGTGCTCAAAGTAGGCCTCGTTACGCTGGCCCGGGGTTAAAATCACAATACGAATTGAATCTGACGGACGAGGTGCCAATGTCCTTAGGGTAGTGCGAAAGCTACGAAAGAATCCAGCCAGTCGATGGACGTGCGAATCACGAAATAAACTGGGAAGAACCCTGGATAATACCATACGATTTTCTAGGGCATATCCAGCTCCAGACGGGGATATCCGTCCGCATTGGCAATACTTGACAACCGCTCTAGAACACATAGGTCCTAGCGGAGTAAAAGCTAGGTGGCGTGAATCGAGGCGACTTATACGTGAAAATGGAGTTACGTACAACATCCATGGTGATCCCCAAGGCATTACGCGACCTTGGGAACTTGATTTAATCCCACT
>JXSN01000179.1 GCA_001276605.1 Achromatium sp. WMS2 | reverse complement strand
TAGAACTTCGTATTCGACGCGTGTTGCAAGAGAATAAAGCTACTTTTGTAGATCAAAAAGGTAAACCTACCTCCAAGCCAACAGCAAGATGGGTATTCCAATTTTTTGCTGGAATTCATATAATTATAGTTGGCAGAAAGAGAGAAATTATTTCAAATCTCAACAAGATTCAACTGACACTATTAGAACTTCTTGGGAAACACTATCAGGAATTATATGCCGGAACTGGATAGGACATGCGGAATGTCGGACTTTTGCGTAAGTTCTAACCCATTAGGGATATTTTGCGTAAGTCCTATAATTTTCTAATAGATTGCCAAGGATATCGTGACAGCGTAAAAATTGTCGACGAATTATTAAAAGAATAATTAGACTTTGAAGAAATTAAAGCCAGTTTAGGTTAATAGTGCGGTAGGTAGGTGCGATTCGTTGTAAAAGATGGGCAGTAATACCTGCGTCCTCAACTATATGAACGATTTTGCACCACAAGTCAAGAAATTGTTGTTAAAATACGGCGTTTACTTGGTACGTCATGGAAAAGGTGATCATGGGATTTGGTATAACATTTTAGCATTCAGTTAACGGTTGTCCCCACTGACTGCATTCTCAAACTGGCTTATTGCAACTAAATTTATTCCAAAAAAATAAACCATGGATGCCTAATAAATGTTAATATATAGTTGTTATACTCAAGTATAGTAATTTTGCTGCGAGGATTGTTGGCGTGAATTGTCGTCACTGTGGAGCACAAGTAACTTTAAAGGTTCTTGATTTAGGTTTTGCCCCCCCATCTAATGCTTATTTAAATGCAAATGCGCTCCAGCATCCAGAATTGTACTACCCACTAAAAATTAAAGTTTGTCAACAATGTTGGTTAGTGCAGACAGAAGATTATACTCAAGCTGGTGAACTTTTTAATTCGGATTATGCTTATTTTTCGAGTACATCCAGCGGGTGGTTAGCACATGCCGCTCATTATTCTGAAAATATAATTGATAAATTACAGCTTACCAAAGATAGTTACGTTGTAGAAATTGCTTGCAATGACGGATATTTGTTAAAAAACTTTGTAACTGCGGGAATTCCCTGTCTCGGCATAGAACCTACTGCCAGTACTGCCAGTGCTGCTGAACAACTCAATATTCCGGTTCTACGTGAGTTTTTTGGCGAACATTTAGGACAAAGGTTAGCTACCCAAGGACAACAGGCGGACCTTATAATTGGTAATAATGTATATGCGCATGTACCGAATATTAATGATTTTACCCGTGGTCTGAAAGCACTATTGAAGCCCCATGGGACTATCACTATAGAGTTTCCACATTTATTGAAATTACTACAGTACTCTCAGTTTGATACCGTATACCATGAACATTTTTCTTATTTATCACTTTACACGACAAATAAGATTTTTCAGGCAGTAGGTTTGCGTATTTGGGATGTGGAACAACTCTCTACGCACGGTGGTAGCTTAAGGATCTTTGGTTGTCACCAAGATGATCCTAGGCCACCAACTACCGCAGTTTCAGAATTGTTGAATACTGAAAAAGAATATGGATTGCAAACAGATGAAGTGTACAAAAAGTTTCAACTTAAGGCTGATAAAATTAAAAATGATTTTATAGCTTTTCTTGTGGAACAGTACCGTAGTGAAAAAGCAGTTGTGGCTTATGGAGCAGCTGCCAAAGGCAATACCTTACTAAATTACGCGGGGATTAAACCTGATTTATTGCCGTTTGTATGCGATGCGGCAATTTCTAAACAGGGAAAGTTTATGCCAGGTAGTCATCTTCCAATATTACCACCTTCCATACTGCATAAACACAAAATTGATTATGTAGTTATTTTGCCATGGAATATTGCTATCGAAATAAGAAAGCAACTAAGTAATATGGAAAAGCAAGGAACTAAATTTGTGGTTGCTGTGCCTGAGTTGGAAGTGTTAACGTGAGACAAACTATACTTCTAACAGGTGCTACGGGTTTTGTCGGTACTCAAATTCTGAAACATCTAGCAAATTTTCCCGTCGACATACATGTGGTAGTTCGCAAACAACATGATTCTGGTCTATCAAGTATCAGTGGAATAACAAAGCTTCTATTTACCTCTGATCTATTTTCTGAATCATCAGGCTGGTTGGAGCATGCCTGTCTTGATGTGGATACTGTAGTACATGCTGCTTGGTATGTAACGCCTGGCAAATATCTACAAGCTCCTCAAAACCTTGATTGTTTAAATGGTACTGTTAATTTAGCAAAAGCCTGTGTTAAAGCTGGAGTACGTCGTTTTATTGGCATTGGAACTTGTTTTGAGTACGATCTAACAGCCAACTATCTATCAGTGCAAACACCGCTAAAACCAGAAACCCTTTATGCTGCAACTAAAGCTGCGACATTTTTTTCGCTATCGCAGTACTTTGGGATTTCCAATGTTGAGTTTGCTTGGTGCCGCTTATTTTACTTGTATGGGGAAGGCGAGGATGAGCGACGTCTAGTCCCATATCTAAGAAAAAAACTTGCATTAGGTGAAAAAGCTGATCTTACCAGTGGTCAGCAAATACGTGATTTTCTTGATGTAAGTAAAGCCGGTCAAATGATTGCAGATATTGCTTTAAATAATCAACAAGGACCTGTTAACGTATGCTCGGGAATACCAATCACAGTGAAAAATTTAGCCGAACAGATCGCCGATGAATATGGAAAACGGGAGTTACTCAACTTTGGTGCTCGCCCAGATAATGTAATAGATCCACCATGTGTGGTTGGAATTAGATGAAAGCCAACTATTAGTCTAGTTTGTTTGATATTATTGATATTTAGGTTAGAAAAACCCTATATGGATCCCTATAATCAGTTTAAAATTGAATGTGAATCTGAAATTTCCACTTTATGCCAAGATAATACACTAAATCAGCTGACGCATAATTGGATTAATGCAGCGCAACTGCTTAAATATTCCTACCATTTTGAATGGCAAAGCCGACCTATAATCCAGTACCCCCAAGATATTATTGCTATGCAAGAATTAATCTGGCAAATTAAACCAGATTTAATCATAGAAACGGGGATTGCGCATGGAGGATCACTTGTCTTTAGTGCATCTATGCTAGCGATGCTGGACTTAGAAGATGCCATAATGACTAACACCACGTTAAATCCTAAAGAATCCAAGCGCAAAGTGTTGGGTATCGACATAGATATTCGTGACCATAATCGCACCGCCATTGAAGCTCACCCCATGGCTTCACGCATTCAAATGTTGGAAGGTTCCAGTATTTCATCCGAAATGGTGGCTAAGGTTCATAGCATTGCCGCTAACTATTCGCGTATCTTGGTATGTTTAGATAGCAATCATACTCACGATCATGTATTGGCAGAACTACAAGCATATGCTCCACTAACTAGCGTGGGTAGTTACTGCGTGGTGTTTGATACCGTGATTGAAGATATGCCAGCAGAGGCATTCCCTGATCGACCTTGGGGACCCGGCAATAATCCTAAAACTGCAGTACACGAATATTTAAAAACGCACCCAGAACTCGTAATCGATAAAAGTATACAAAATAAGCTACTTATAACTGTCGCTCCTGATGGGTATCTTAAACGGATTCAATAAGTAAATCCGGAATTGTATGTTAAGTTTTTACCATTGTCATGCTTAAACGTAACTTAATCGCCAATTACTTGGGTCAAGGCTGGGCGGTACTGGTAGGCATAATTTTTGTACCATTGTACATCAAGTATTTGGGAATGGAAGCCTATGGATTAGTTGGGTTGTTTACTTTACTCAGCAATTGGATGATCCTGCTAGATGCGGGTATGACTCCAACCATGAACCGAGAAATGGCGAGATTTACCGCTGGTCATCACACTGCAACCTCGATTCGGGATCTCCTTCGTAGTATTGAAATTATAAGCTTAAGTATTGCCACTTTTATTGTAATAAGTATCGCGTTGGCTTCTAATTGGCTGGCCACTTCTTGGTTAAAAACTGAAAGACTTCCTATAAATGAAGTATCTCAAGCCTTTATAATTATTGGATTTGTTTTTGTAGGCCAAATAAGCAGCTGCGATATATGGATTCAATGAAACGAGTGGCAACAACAAATCCAATAATTATAAAGGCTTGAGATACTTCATTTATAGGAAGTCTTTCAGTTTTTAACCAAGAAGTGGCC
>JXSN01000178.1 GCA_001276605.1 Achromatium sp. WMS2 | reverse complement strand
CCGCTGACCACTAGCTAATAACCACGCTACAAGGTGTAAGACTATATCATAACCCCGGGCTAACCGGGCTAAGCCCGCATCCTCCGGATAGCGCTGGTGCAGTTCGGCAGTGATTTTAAGGTACTGCGCATAACATTCCTGGGCCCGGGCTGGATCCTGGAGGTCCTCACGATACAGGTCCCCCATGCGTGATAAGGCTATACCATAACTCCGGGCTAAGTCCGCATCCTCCGGATAGCGCTAGTGCAGTTCGGCAGAAATTTCAAGATCCTGCGCATAATATTCCTGGGCCCGGGCTGGATCCTTCAGGTCCTCACGATATAGCTCCCCCATGCGTTCTAAGTCTATACCATAAATCTGGGCTAAGTCCGCATCCTCCGGATAGCGCTGGTGCAGATCGGCATTGATTTTAAGCTTTTGCGCATAATATTCCTGGGCCCGGGCTGGATCCTGGAGGTCCTCACGATACAGGTTCCCCATGAGCCCTAAGGCTATACCATAACTCTGGGCTAAGCCAGCATCCTCCGGATAGCGCTGGTGCAGTTCGGCAGAAATTTCAAGATCCTGCGCATAATATTCCTGGGCCCGGGCTGGATCCTTGAGGTCCTCACGATATAGCTCCCCCATGCGTGATAAGGCTACACCATAATCCTGGGCTAACTCGGCATCCTCCGGATAGCGTTGGTGCAGATCGGCATAGATCTTAAGCATCGGCGCATAACATTCCTGGGCCCGGGCTGGATCCTTCAGGTCCTGACGATACAGATCCCCCATGCGTTCTAAGGCTATACCATAATCTCGGGCTAAGCCCGCATCCTCCGGATAGCGCTGGTGCAGTTCGGCAAAAAAAATTTTAAGTACTTGCGCATAATATTCCTGGGCCCGGGCCGGATCCTTGAGGTCCTGACGATATAGATCCACCATGCGTGCTAAGGCAACACCATAATCTCGGGCTAAGTCCGCATCCTCCGGATAGCGCTGGTGCAGTTCGGCAGTGATTTTAAGGTACTGCGCATAACATTCCTGGGCCTGAGCTGGATCCTTGAGGTCCTCACGATACAGATCTCCCATGCGTTCTAAGGCTATACCATAACCCAGGGCTAAGCGCGCATCCTCCGGATAGCGCTGGTGCAGTTCGGCAGTGATTTTAAGGTACTGCGCATAACATTCCTGGGCCTGAGCTGGATCCTTGAGGTCCTCACGATATAGCTTCCCCATGGGTGACAAGGCTATACCATAATCCTGGGCTAAGCCCGCATCCTCCGGATAGCGCTGGTGCAGTTCGGCAGTGATTTTAAGATACTGCGCATAATATTCCTGGGCCCGGGCTGGATCCTTGAGGTCCTCACGATATAGCTCCCCCATGCGTGACAAGGCTATACCATAATCCCGGGCTAAGCCCGCATCCTCCGGATAGCGCTGGTGCAGTTCGGCAGTGATTTTAAGGTACTGCGCATAACATTCCTGGGCCTGAGCTGGATCCTTGAGGTCCTCACGATACAGGTCCCCTAGCTCAGATAACAGCACTCCATAGGTACGGCTTACATCACGGACTTGGGGTTGTTGTTCATACCAAGGTTGGATGGCTTGTTTAATGCCGAGTAGCAATTGCTGACGTATGGCTACCGAGTACAACTGCTGTTTTAACAATCGCTGAAAATAGAGCAAGCCCCAGATTAAATCTTCAATCGCAGTTGGTGGCGTATTATCAAAGCAACCTATTAACCACTTAATTAAATCACTAGGAGGGATAGTTAGCTGCAAGGCTTCTAACAAAAATGGGGCGATTGCTTCTCGATCTTTATCATTTATACCCTGTAAACCTTCAATCAGACTCCGGTTATCCCTACCTAACGCTATGTGCAACGGCCAAGCGGGTTGCAGTGGATCAGTACCTGGTAATGCTATTAGATGCTGACCAAGGATTCTATGTACCTGTTGGCCTTTGGTTTCAGCACTTGGCACGTAACGGGCAATGACCCCCTCCCGTAACTGGCGATGGAAGAAATCCCATTGCCCAGCTTCCCGTGGCACCAGTTGACCACGAAAGCCATGGCGCAGTGCGGTGATTTCTAACAGATTGACTTCTCGGTTGAGCAATTTCGGCACACAGGACAATAGATCTTCGTCCCTTAACCCAGTACGGCTACATGCAATACACCCAGCATAGGCAGCGGTTAATTCAAAACCGTGTTCCTGTTCCAGTGCCTGTAAGTGTTCAGCAAACAGGGCGGGTACGGTAGGTGCAAAACCTTGAGCACGTCGGGTTAAGGCTTGGACAATGGCCGTACCAACCGTTTGGCCGGGTTGCAACTGGGCCTTGATCTGTGCCAATTGCGCACCAGTGATCTGATTCAATGCCTCACCCGCCAAGGACAACCATAACGGATTGCCCCAGGCTGTTTCACCATGTGCCAGAATAGCATCAATAATAGATTGAGGTACGCCATCCATATAACGACCATAACGCTGAAAAATTTGAATAAAGGCCGTTTGCGCATGGCTTTGATCCAAAGGTGGTAAAGACAACCAGTTGGCATTATGTACTTTTAAACCATCTTCAGCCCTGCCGGCTAAGACTGTGACGATCATGCGCAGACCTTGGGGCCAGGGCTGAGGTAGCCAGTCCAAACGTTGCACATCAGTAGGAGCTTGATCTAAGGCATCTAACAATAAGACTACTCGCTGAGTTTGGGTGGCTTGCGTTGTTGCCTGCTGAAATGCTGGACGTAAGGCATTTATATCTAATGATTCTAGGTTATTTGGTGGAACGGTGCCAAGAACTTGATACAACTGCAGCAACCACATCCGTAAAATAGCCTCAGCATTACCAATACCAACGTTAGCCCCAGCAGCATGTGCAAGGACAATATGCTGGTTAGCAGTGTGTAGCTGCTGATATAACTCGGCAAATACCGCACTCTTACCACTACCACCAGGGCCAGTTAAGGCTAGGATTGATGGCGGTTGTTGATTATTAAGATGTGCATGTAACTGGGCTAGAATCTCTGTACGCCCTTGGAATCCCCGGCGCCTGTGGGCTACAAATGCAGTAAGTGCTTGATTAGCCAATGCTAAGGGCGTCTGTGATGTTTGCTGCATCAGCAGGTTATTTTCTGCAAGGAGTTGCCAAACATCGCTAATAATCTGTTGACTTAACTCTTCTAAACCCTGCATTTTACTAGTGGCAGCATCCCAATGTAGACGATAATGTCGTACTCGGTCTGGAAAAATATCTTGAATGCGTTGCTTTAACGCCAGCTGCCGCTGATAGTTTTGTGGCTCAGTTTCCTGAAATACAGCCGGTACTTGCGCACCGTCGATGCCATCACGAAAGTAAAACCGCACCAATGGCGTAACGCCAGCAAAAGCGCCATATTCAATCTCTAACGCGGTAACGCTTTTAGCAATTACCTGGTCAGGCGTTAATTCAGAATATTCCTGCGTTACATAGGTGACTAATTCCGCTGGCGGACTGCTGCCATAGCGTTCCCCCAACAACACTAGTAACAGAGGCCGCGCTTGTTGCAGGCCATCAAAACACACCTGGATTACCGTCTTGGCCCATTGATCTGCATCGGGAATTGTCACTCCTACCCGTAAGTCTAATGGTAAAAGTTGCAATGGAATATGCTGCGCCTGTAATTTAGCTGCTATAGCTGGAAAGGTACGGTGGCTAAGATAGTCTCGTTCTGGATGCATATCCTCGAACGTACTGCTAATAAAGATTTTTTGGTCAGTAGCCATAGTAATAAATCTCCAATGTTTGGGTGATGAAACTTAGTCGCAGCACCCGGTTAAGTAGCCCTCGCGTCTCCGTAGCCGCCGCGGCTGAAGATCAAATTTTAAATCGTTATGTTCCAAAGCTGCACGACCTGGTCAACCACCAGTGCCCGCTCCAGCCAGGCATCTAGGGTTGCGCCATCTGCTGCGTCAATGCGAGCCTGCACATCTTCAGATAATACACCAAATCGATGCTGTAGAATTTTACAAAGACTAGCCCGCTTGCCTTGCATCTCGCCTTGCTTAGCGCCAGCGGCAAAGCTTTGGGTTATAAAATCATGCTTAGCAATTTCCCATACGGCGTCGTTTTTAATTTCGGCTAACAACTCTGGGCTAATGGAGGCGTGGTGGATTTGGCTAATAATATCGCGGAATAACGGCCGTTCATATCTAGATTCATCCATTTTTCCATCCAGGG
>JXSN01000019.1 GCA_001276605.1 Achromatium sp. WMS2 | reverse complement strand
CGGATGGGGCGTTATTGCGGACCTTAACTGGCCATACACATTATGTAAACTCTGTAGCCCTCAGCCCGGATGGCTTGAGTTTAGCCTCTGGTAGTTGGGATGACAGCATCAAACTATGGCGGGTGGCGGATGGGGTGTTGCTGCAGACCTTGACTGGCCATACAGCGGATGTAATCTCTGTTGCCTTCAGCCCGGATGGCTCGAGTTTAGCCTCTGGTAGTGACGATAAGACCATCAAACTATGGCGGGTGGCGGATGGGGTATTACTGCGGACCTTAACTGGCCATGCATATGGTGTAAACTCTGTAGCCTTCAGCCCCGATGGCTCGAGTTTAGCCTCTGGTAGTGACGATAACAGCATCAAACTATGGCGAGTGACGGATGGGACGCTGCTGCGGACCTTAACTGGCCATACAGATGGTGTAGAATCTGTAGCCTTCAGCCCGGATGGCACGAGTGTAGCCTCTGGTAGTAGGGATAACAGCATCAAACTGTGGCAGGTGGCGAGTTACTGAGGCTATGTTGTCATCCATGACCTCTGGATTCCGGCAATCCGTGCCGGAATGACGTATGACCCCCTCGCCAGCAATGGAGAGGGGGCAGGGGGTGAGGTCTATGGAGAGGGGCTGGGGTAAGGTAGGTAGTTACCAATATTTTATTTTCAAGCAATTTGATGCTACCAAAATAGAAGACTTAAAATCCATTTACAGAAATTTATTATTTGTCAAAGGTGAAATATTAACCATGATAAATTTATGAAAATTTATGGTTAGAGTTACTCTGCCGTATCCAGGTTAATAGAAGTTAAGTATGCTGGCACAGGTTGCTGAACAGCTTTAGTTCCCCAGGATAAATACCCAACACCTGTGCACCGGTTTTCTAAGATTGAAAAACTTGCAAACTGAATATTGTAATTTGGGCCTGGATCATTTATACTCTTGCCAAGATAGCAACAGGCCTGGTACAATGCGACCCCTTTAAAATTGGTTGTAGATGTTTTGCGCTGGAGTTTTTAAATGACAACGATTAGTGCCAAGCCTGCTGAGGTGTGCCACAACTGGTACCTAGTAGACGCCACTAACCAAACCTTAGGGCGGCTTGCGTCCGAGATCGCCAAGCGTCTGCGCGGCAAGCATAAGGCTATATATACCCCTCATGTAGATACTGGCGACTATATAGTTGTGGTAAATGCAGAAAAGGTCAGAGTAACTGGCAATAAACTTAAGGATAAGATGTACTATCACCATACAGGTTACATAGGTGGAATGAAATCTATATCCCTAGAAAAACAATTGCAACAGGCCCCAGAACGGGTGTTGCATACAGCAATAAGGGGCATGTTACCACGTAATCCGCTGGGACGGGCTATGTTGAAAAAATTACGAATTTTTGTTGGGCCAGAGCATACACATCAAGCTCAACGCCCCCAACCTTTAAGCATTCTCAATAGTAATCGGCAATAAAACATGGCAGAGGTTCAGTACGGAACAGGCCGTCGTAAAACAGCGTCGGCACGAGTATTTGTCACCACCGGTAGTGGTAAAATAGACGTCAATGGAAAACCTCTGGACCAATTTTTTGGTCGTGAGACTGCCAGAATGGTAGTGCGCCGAGCATTACAAATATCCGGTGTAGAAAATAAAGTCGATGTTACGGCTACAGTAGCCGGCGGCGGGACCACCGGTCAGGCCGGAGCTATAAGGCATGGTTTATCGCGAGCCCTAGCAAAATACGACGAAAACTTGCACCCCGTCATGCGCCAAGCTGGTCTATTAACTAGAGACGCCAGGATTGTAGAAAGAAAGAAAGTCGGTTTACATAAAGCTCGCAAACGGCCACAATACTCCAAACGATAGCTACCGCCTCGAGTTTAAGTACAAAATTTGGTGCTACGGCAGCCCAAGTTTCGTTAACAAATGGAGGATCGTCCAATGGTAGGACAGCGGACTCTGACTCCGTCAATCTAGGTTCGAATCCTAGTCCTCCAGCCATATTAGGCCCGTTGACAACGGGCTTTTTTATTCCATAACTATCCAGGGCCTGACCAATGAACCACACTGGATAGATTTTTGCTAGCCATAGTAAAAAAAGTTATTTAAAACTCTAGACATCTACCAATTATCCCTGCAAAATTCTCTACTCTTAACCGCCAAATTCTTCAAATTGGTAATCGATCTAATTTTGAGTCTTAGCTCTATGGCCACCATCCAGTTTCTCAACGGTCCCAATCTTAATTTACTGGGCACCCGTGAACCTAGACATTATGGAAATATAACCTTAAAAAGTATACAGGAATCACTGGAGCGCACGGCAGTCACATCTGGCCATAAACTATGGTTTATGCAAACTAATGCAGAACACGTATTAGTGGAAGCCATTCACAGTGCTGGTGAACAGCAAGTAGCATTTATTGTTATTAATCCAGCTGCATTTACGCATACAAGTGTAGCTATACGCGACGCACTCCTCGGAGTTGCCATTCCTTTTATAGAGGTCCACCTCTCTAATATCTATTCTCGGGAACCATTTCGTACCCACTCTTACTTCTCCGATATTGCGCTTGGCGTAATAAGCGGACTAGGATCCTACGGCTATGAACTTGCTTTTCAAGCAGCCCTGCGTCACCTCGACACACCAACTTCACACGAGTAAACAATGGACATCCGCAAAATCAAGAAATTAATTGAAATGCTGGAGCAGTCCAATCTAACTGAGATTGAAATTCACGAGGGCGAAGAATCCCTTAGAATTTGTCGCTCCCCAATACCTGCTCCAATTATACACCAATTACCCACAACTCAGCACATAGGATTCTCACAAGAACCTAATTCTAGCAACTCTAACCCCCAACACCAATTGCAGACCACAGCCGCATCTACCGAACCTGATTGGCACGTAATCCGCTCCCCCATGGTAGGAACCTTTTATCGAGCGGCATCCCCCACCGCAAAATCTTTTGTAGAGGAAGGCCAAACAGTAAAAAGTGGAGATGTGCTATGCATCATTGAGGCCATGAAAATCCTCAATCAAATCGAATCCGACGCCAATGGAATAATCCGTAAAATACTAGTAGAAAACGGCCAACCAGTAGAATACAACCAACCTCTATTTGCTTTAGGGTAGGAGGCCGGACATGTTTGAAAAAATCCTCATCGCCAACCGTGGCGAAATAGCCCTACGCATTTTGCGTGCTTGTCGAGAACTAGGGATTAAAACCGTCGCCGCCCACTCAGAAGCCGATCGCGAGCTCAAGCATGTATTCTTAGCCGACGAATCAGTTTGCATAGGACCAGCCCCCTCTAGCGATAGTTATCTTCATGTACCAGCTATAATAAGTGCTGCTGAGATAACTGATTCCGTGGCCATCCATCCTGGTTACGGTTTTTTATCTGAAAATGCCGATTTTGCCGAGCGGGTAGAATCTAGCGGTTTTACCTTTATCGGTCCACGTCCTGATAACATTCGCCTTATGGGAGACAAGGTTTCAGCCATTCGCAGTATGCAAGCTGCTGGAATTCCTTGTGTTCCAGGTTCGGATGGCCCCCTCAATGATAACAAAAAACGCACCTTAGATCTAGCACGCAAAATTGGTTACCCTGTTATCATTAAAGCCTCCGGCGGCGGTGGAGGTCGTGGTATGCGGGTAGTACACGCAGAGGCCGCTTTGCTGTCAGCGGTATCTCTAACTAGGGCTGAGGCCCAATCTGCCTTTGGTAATAACATGGTCTACATGGAAAAATACCTGGAAAACCCAAGGCATATAGAGTTCCAAGTATTGGCCGATGAACATGGTAATGCCATTTACCTTGGCGAACGTGATTGTTCTATGCAGCGCCGCCACCAAAAAGTGTTAGAGGAAGCACCAGCACCCGGTATCACGCACAAGCAGCGTGCTAAAATGGGACAACTATGTACCGATGCCTGCATTAGCATAGGTTACAGAGGTGCTGGAACCTTTGAATTCCTGTATGATGGCGGAGAGTTCTATTTTATTGAGATGAACACTCGAGTTCAAGTAGAACACCCTATTACGGAAATGATTACAGGTGTTGACATAGTCAAAGAACAGATTCGTATCGCCGCCGGCGAGCAACTGCGGTATAGCCAATCTGATATTAATTTGCACGGCCATGCCATTGAATGCCGATTAAATGCTGAAGATCCACGTACCTTTATGCCGTGCCCTGGTACCATAACTCAATTTCATATGCCAGGCGGCCCAGGCATTAGAGTAGATTCCCATCTGTATAATGGGTATAAAGTTCCGCCATACTATGATTCAATGATAGGCAAATTAATAGCATATGGCGAGGATCGCCTGAGCGCCATTGCGCGGATGAGTAATGCCTTGCGTGAAACTATTATCGAGGGCATAAAAACTAATATTCCCCTACATCAGGATATCATGGCTGATGCTAATTTCCGCGCCGGTGGTGCTAACATCCACTATCTAGAGACTAAACTTGGGTTGAAGTAACCACCTTTTGTTTACAATAGGCTTGCCCACAGGAGATGAGTTATGTCATGGCTGCGTCTAAGCATTACGGCAGGATCAAACCAAATTCCACAAGTGGAAGAGGCCTTTGCCGAACTTGGCGCCGTGGGTATTAGTTATACTGATGCAGCTGATCAACCCTTATTGGAGCTAAAACCGGGCGAAACTACCCTATGGCAGTTAAGCATAGTTACGGCACTGTTTGCGTATACCCCAGATGTTATTGAACAACTAACCAGTGCCGTATATGCTAATTTACCCCAAGAGCTTACCCAGACCTTAAAGTATGAAGTTTTAGAAGATAAGGTTTGGGAGCGAGCCTGGTTACAACACTTTGCACCCATGCGGTTTGGACAGCGATTATGGATTTATCCAACTGGATACAAACCTCCTACTAATGATATTTCTGCTAATTCTGTGTTGATTAATTTAGACCCCGGACTGGCATTTGGTACAGGTAGTCACCCTACCACAGCACTATGCTTAATGTGGCTTGAACAAGCCAATTTAATTGGCAAAACCGTATTGGATTACGGTTGTGGCTCCGGAATTTTGGCCATAGCTGCTGCTGGTCTAGGAGCCAGCACTGTTACTGCTGTGGATTATGATCCTCAAGCCCTGGAGGCCACTTATGCTAATTTGGCAAAAAACAATTTTTTAGCATCACAAGTCAAGGTTACAGCTCCAGATATTGGTGATGATACAATTCATGACTGTGTCATAGCCAACATTTTGGCTAATTCTCTGATTGAGTTGCAACCAGTGCTTACTGCCAAAACGTGCTGTGGTGGTTATTTGGTATTATCTGGTATTATTGATTCCCAAGCCGATACGGTCATGGCTGCATACCAAAAAGATTTTACGTGGGAAGCACCTAAGTGTCAAGATGAATGGGTCCTGTTGGCTGGAGTCAGGAGAAAACATATATGTTAGTTCGCTGCCCAACCTGCGAAATCATTTTTCGAGTTAATACCCAACAGCTCCAAGTTGCAGCAGGTCAGGTTCGCTGCGGTCACTGCATGCAAATATTCAATGCCCAAACTAACCCTCTTATACTAGGACCGGCTCCGCTTGTGCCCTCGATCGCAGTAGCACCGCGTATTCCACAAGCGGTACCACCCAAAAGCAACCTTTCCCTATGGAACGCAAGTGTTATCCTCCTAATACTAGCACTTCTAGTGCAGTTAGTATGGTGGCAACGCATATATTTGGTTAGACAACCCATTGTAGGCCCGATATTAGCCTCGTTGTGTCAGCAAGGCAAGTGCGGTCTGGAACAATTTCGTGATCTTGACCGGATAGAAATACTTGAGCGCAGCCTAGAACGTAGTGATATACGGCCTGAACTTATGATATTCCGCTTGCGTATGTTAAACCGGGCTTACCAAAGTCAGGTTTTACCTTTGATAGAAGTTAAACTCCTTGACAACAAAGGTGCAGTTTTAGGTCTAAGGCGTTTTACGCCTCAACAGTATCTACCTATTGGCACCCCCGATAGGGCATTGATGTCAACTGGTAAAATAGTAACAGCCAAGCTAGCCCTATTGGACAGCACGCAGAAAGTTACAGGATTTCAGATAGAATTTAGATAGTTGTTTAGTTTAGCATTAAGCTATAGATTTATGGTACAATCGGTCTGACAATGAGCATCAATGGTGCAGATATTTCTACACAACGTAGCAGTATAGAATAATTGTTGTAATTGCCTAATGTGGACCCTGAAGGATTATGGATAGTGTTATACTGAACACCTTGGTACCATCGGCTTTAGTTGGAGTCAGCAAAAGGCCACTGCCGCCATTAACCTTACCTCCTAACGTAGAAAAGTTATTAAACTCCATACAAAATGCTAACGATGCGGATCGGTTGCTACAAACCGCCGGCCTCGTAAGTTTTATTGGTGAATTTGCCACTGATCCTAAGATATCACAGTCCCATATTAACCTCAAGGTTGCCCCTGAAGAAACTTTACCCACGGTAGATTCGGAACTGTTGAGCGACGTCGTAACTACCCTTATCCACAAGGGAATGGTAAAGATTTTAATCGAGTTATGCCAGATTGTATGCAAGCGAGGTATGCGCATTGCACCAGCATATTTGCCCAATTTACTAGAAATGGCGCTCCGTTACCCTGAATTAAATCAAGCCTTGGCCAATGCTTCAGGACAACGTTACCATTGGCTAACCCAAATAAATCCACGTTGGCACAAGTTACAACCAATGGCCACATTGGCACCCACCGCGTTGAATGACCAAATTGAGGATATGGAGCATACCGCTAACGGGCGTAGTGCGTTACTAACAACCTTATATCAACAAAATCAGGAACTTGCCTCCAAAAAACTGTCTGAGTATTTAGCCCAAGGCAATGCTCAGGAACGTCAGGATTTGATCGCCACCATACCTCAACACCTTGCCACAAAATATGTTTCAATACTGGATCCGTTAATTCAGGACCGATCTAAAGGGGTACGCCAACAGGTAGCCAAGCTTTTATCTAACGTTCCAGCTAGCGATTTTGCCATTGCAATAAGCTCTTCTGTAAATACTATAATAACCATAAAAAAGCTTAAAAATGAATTTAGTTTGCAAATCACTATTCCTGATACGTTCAACAAAGATTGGCAAAAACTCGGTATAGAGGAAAAACCACCTAGTGGCGAAGGAAATAAGGCCTTTTGGTTGCGGCAAATACTGGCATTAACGCCTTTAGATTGGTGGTCACAGCACAAAATTGATGCACCAGATGCAGTCTTGCAACTGGTTCTCAAATCGGATTGGCAGATTCCACTGCTTAAGGGATTGAGTATGGCTACTGTGACTCAAAGCAATGTTAGCTGGGCAAATTCTATATTAAATGCTATTGATACACAGTTAGAGCATCCAGAACAAATGGCCCTTCTAGGTGTTGCCACCCCTAATATTGCAGAAACCGTGTTACAGAACCGACTTCAACAACATCCAGGAACCGACGTATTTCTTGAAATTACCTACCAAGCTGCATCTTTAGCTGAATGGAGCGTTGCATTTGGTGAATTTATGTTAGCCAATTTACGTGAAAAATTAAAAGATTTACGCTCTAACACTCAACCTGGTCAAGAAATAGCCACCCATTTACCCCCGGCGTGCTTGGCTATGGCAGCAGCCAATTGGCCAGATCATGTTCACGACTTTGTGTTACGTAACTTTTTAGAAATCATCAGATTACGCACTATTATACACAACGAGCTAGGGCAATCCTTATGAGTAACGTACTTCGTCATCAGGCAGAACAACAATTTGCTGAGGAACTGGATCAACTAGCTAAAGCAGACCGGCGGCCTAGACCTGAAAATTGGCAACTATCTCCCTGGGCCGTAGCAACCTATCTGTTGGGAGGCACACTAGACAACGGTTTTAATGTAACTGCCAAATATATTGGCGATAAACGCCTAATAGAGATAGCAGTTGCCACCTTAGCTACCGATAGAGCATTGCTACTCTATGGATTACCAGGTACGGCTAAATCTTGGGTGTCTGAACACATATCAGCAGCGATTTCTCGAGATTCAACCTTGTTAATTCAGGGTACAGCAGGCACTAGTGAGGAACAAATACGTTATGGTTGGAATTATGCATTACTTCTAGCTCAAGGGCCCTCAAGAACAGCACTGGTGCCTAGCCCAATGATGAAAGCCATGGAAAATGGCAAAATTGCACGAATAGAGGAGTTGACACGTATACCCAGTGATGTACAGGATACCCTAATAACTGTACTATCTGAAAAAAACTTACCAATTCCAGAGCTTGGTATACAAGCGCAGGCCAAGAGAGGCTTTAATATTATCGCAAGTGCTAATAACCGCGATAAAGGAGTCAATGAACTCTCTAGTGCCTTAAAGCGGCGTTTTAATACTGTTATTTTACCACTACCAGAAAGTGCTGACGCAGAAGTTAAAATCGTACACAAAAGGGTAACCGAGATGGGGCAAGCCCTGCAACTTCCGGCCGAGCCACCAGCACTTAAGGAAATACGTCGCGTAGTGCAGATATTTCGTGAACTGCGAGAAGGTAAAACTGCGGATGGAAAGACTAAAATCAAGTCCCCATCAGGTACCCTAAGCACTGCTGAGGTAATTTCCGTAATCAATAATGGTATGGCTCTAGCTGGGCACTTTGGAGACGGTAGAGTACAGGCATCCGATTTGGCTTCGGGTTTGATTGGAGCAGTGGTTAAAGATCCAGTACAAGATAGCATAGTTTGGAAAGAATACTTAGAAATGGTGGTAAAAGAGCGTAATGAATGGAAAGATTTTTACCGAGCTAGCAAAGAGATTGATGTCTAAATTACGCTTTAGGAGGTGTTGATATGTATATCAGCGTGCACTACCTACCATATAGCTATAATGTGTACCAATTAAGCTAAATGGGTAATGGTCTCTAGGCATCACACCCCATACCTTGATGATCGTTGCCAATCCTCAGTGTGGGAACGCCTCCGGAGACGCTCCAGTATCCCCGTAAGCTATTATCGTAAAAGTGTTATAGTCAACACGTCCTAGTATTCGACCACAGGATAATTTAGATATAATTGTGATCACCCACTTAAATAAAGACCAAATCCGATATAGCCGGGGGTTGGAGGTCACAGGCCCTGCACTAGGCCTCGTGTTTTTTTGCAACCAAAGAACTATTGATTATGGGTAGCTAAATAGCTATGGATAATCAACCATGGCATTGTGACGCCAAATATTTACCTCGCGGTCTGAAACAATGTGTTGTCTTTTGATTTAACCGCTATAATGTATATAAGAGCCAACATACATTTGCTTTAATTTTTATAAATTTCGTCGCATATAATTTAACATCCCTGCAATGACTACTTATTCTGAAACCGATAAATCCCTAATAAGGCACCTTATACCGCTAAATGCCCTCTCCAATGAGCAAATGGACCGAATCCTTGCGCATATAACAGTAGAAAAGGCACAGAACGGTGAATTACTATTCCGTGAAGGAGATAACGATCGCAAGCACTTCTTCCTGCTTGAAGGTCAAGTCAAACTCATATCTGGAACCAGAGACATTGGACTTATCCAAAGTGGAACCCCAACTGCCAAATTTGCTCTAGCTCACCAATGGCCACGCAAATGTTCTGGCAAGGCCGCGGGCGAAGTGCGTTTTATTCATGTAGACAGCAAAATCCTCGACGACTTGGTCGTAGACAGCACCCACGCCCAACATAATAAACCCGAAGACGCCAACGTCGGCTGGATGAATCTGGTCCTAAGGGCCAGAGTACTAAAACAAGTGCCAGCCGCCAACATTGCCAACGTACTAAGGCGCGTGGTAGAACGCCCCGTTAAAAAAGGCGAAGTGATTATAAATCAAGGCGACGAAGCCGACGAATTCTTCATCATAGCCCGCGGTACCGGCATTGTCACCAGAAAGGACCCAGGTGGTGATAGACAACTAGCTGTACTATCACCAGGCGAAGGATTTGGCGAAGACGCACTAATCACCGGTAGTCCACGCGCCGCCACCGTATCCATGGCCAGTGACGGCACTTTGATGCGACTCAGTAAAGACGACTTTAACGACCTAATTCGCCGTCCCCTGGTACAATCTATCAGAATCGAAAAAGCCAGACCCCTCATCCAACAAGGCGCAATTTGGGTAGATGTCCGCCCGGCAGAAGAATTCAACGCCGATCACTTTCCAGATGCCATAAATTTACCTCTAGAGAATTTGCGCGAACGTTGTTCTGCCTATCCCACTGAAAAGCGTAAATACATAGTTTGTGGACCTGCTAATGAAAGTGCAATTGGCACTTTTTTATTACGTGAGCGTGGATTTGACGTCTTAATGTTAGAAGGATGGGATGCCGTTAAGGATTCTGGACTAACTAGGGATAGTGAAGTTGCTGTTCCTTCCGAGCAAATATCGGCAACATCAGAACCTGCCGCTGCTGAAAAAACAAGTTCTGCACCAGCAGCGCCAGATCCAAATACAGAAAAGCAACTTGTTCGATTGCAGAAAATGGTAGCACAGCAAGTTGCAGAGATTACCAAACTTAGGAAAAAACTTAAGGCCGTTATCGCTGAAAACGAAAATTTACACAACGAGCTGAAGAAAGCAACAGAATCGAAAACAGATGATCAAGTTGAAATTTTACAGCGTCGTATAGACAAATTGCAGGATGAACTCAAAGCCACGCGTGAAGAATTAGAAAATGCTCAAGGAATTGTAGAGGAATCTTACGCTAACGAATCCACCGTAAGCTGGGAATTCACCAGAATAAAGGACAAACTTTCTAACACTGAACAAGATTTGGCCCGTCAAATTGAAATTAACCGACTATTACGTGAAGAAAACGACACTCTTACTCAACGTCTCAATAGGAATAATTAGGAACGGTCACGGGACGTTTATACCAGTTGACGACTCAGTTATCAACGTTTGTATGCTCATTTGTATGGGCTGCTGATCTTAGACTGATTTAAAATTTAGATTTAGCAAAAAAATGATTTTTATTCGACACAAAGTAATCTTTTAATTATATGCTGTATAATTAAGTTTAAATTATACTAAATTACTGTATTTGAATATAATATTAACCAGACCAAAGACATATCTATGCAAAATGATGATTCTGATGATACATTATCCCGCGAAATAGAACTTCAAGCTACCCTACAGGCAGAGCGCCAACAGGCAGCGTTGATGCGTAAAGCACTAGAAGAGAAGGAACGCGCGCTCCATCAACTTACTGAGCAGTGCGAATCCCTAGAAAATGTTCTAGAAGATCGGGAACGGGAAATGGACCACCTAACTCGAAAAATAGAGCAAGTTAACGTTGACTTATCCCCAACTCATTTAAAAGTAGCCAAGCTAGATTCCACTTATTCAGATAGGCGAGGTGATGCGGCAGTAGATGTGGGTAGTCTATTTGCGCGTGATGACGCTGATATTGAAGGAAAAAAAGGCTTTAATTGGGCATCTTTAGTGAAGATTGGTGGAATATCTTTGATTTTAGCCCTTGCAGTAGGCACTGGTATTATGCTAAGGGCACAGATTGTAGGAGTATTTTCTAAATTACTGCAAAGTACAACTTCTACAGTTGAACCAACCCCACCAATAGCGCCCATTAACAATGCAAATACACAAATAGTTGTAAATCCCAAGCCACCTATTCCCCAAACTAAACCTCATCCTTTGCCTACTGAAACCCAGCAACACCATTTATTCGTATCTCCCCCAATTCGCGACAGATTGCGCAGTGGCGGATTAGGACCTAAAATTGTGCAGCTACCGGCTGGAAAGTTTTTTATGGGAACTAAACTTATACCTGGATTTTTACCTGGTATAGAGCAACCGTACCACGAAGTAATCATAACGCATAGTTTCTACATCGCCAGCTATGAGACTAGTTTCGATGAATACGAGTTATTTGCCAAGGCTAATGGAATACCGATACCTAACGATTCTGGATTTGGACGCGGCAATCACCCAGTAATAAACGTCACTTGGAATGATGCCCAAAAGTATACAGAATGGTTATCAAAAGAAACTGGATATCACTATTATTTACCTAGTGAATCCCAGTGGGAATATGCTGCTAGAGCTGGAACCGATACCAATTTTTGGTGGGGCAACGAATCCAAGAAAAATATGACAGTGTGTTTTATGACCTGCGGCAGCAAGTGGGATAGTATCAGTACTGCTCCAGTTGGCTCTTTTAAACCCAACCCCTTTGGATTATTTGATACTTCTGGTAACGTCATGGAATGGACCCAGGACTGCCACAACCTTAATTACGCTAATGCACCTACAGATGGTAAACCATGGTTAACAGGCGACTGTAGTCAGCGTATTGTGCGGGGTGGGGCATTTAACAAACCAATAAGTTTGGCCCGCAGCGCTTCTAGATTTAAACTTCCCACGGACGGTCGTTTCAATATGTTGGGATTTAGGGTAGCTCGAGATCTATGATCTTTAGTGCATTTACTACTCAGTGTAAGTATCCACTAAATTTAATAGCAAGCGATATTCAAGACATCATAACTACTACGAACCAACATTGATTGTGGCTAAACTTTATATAAAAACTCTAGGCTGCCAAATGAATGAGTATGATTCTGCGCGTATAGCAGATATTTTGCATCATTCTCATGGCCTAGAATTAACCAACACTCCAGAAAACGCGGATATTCTGTTGCTTAATACTTGTTCTATACGTGAGAAAGCTCAAGAAAAGGTTTTTTCACAATTGGGACGCTGGAGGGTTTTGAAGCAAAACAACCCACATGTATTAATTGGGGTAGGAGGTTGCGTAGCAAGTCAGGAAGGAGCTGCGATTTTACGGCGGGCTCCGTTTGTGGATCTGGTGTTTGGACCCCAAACCATTCATAGACTACCACAATTACTTAATAACGCAAAAACCAATCTTTATACCAAAACCCGCCGCAATTCTGAGATTGTAGACACTGCATTTACTCAGATTGAAAAGTTTGATTGCTTACCAAATCCGACTGCCAACGGCGTAACTGCCTTCGTTACCATAATGGAAGGTTGTTCACACTTTTGCACTTACTGCGTAGTTCCCTATACCCGTGGCCCCGAGGTCAGTCGCCCTGTTGATGACATCATTGCTGAAAGCGTAGAACTTGCACAACAAGGGGTAAAAGAAATTACCCTGTTAGGGCAAAATGTTAACGCATATCAAGGTCTATTGCATGACGGTGACAGTGCGGATTTAGCCTTTCTAATCCACTATTTAGCTGCTATAGATGGAATCGAGCGGATTCGGTTTACTTCCTCGCATCCAGTGGCCATGTCAGATAGTTTAATCGCAGCATTTGCGAATGAGCCTAAACTGGCACCTCAGCTCCACCTCCCAGTACAAAGCGGCTCCGACCGCATTCTAGCCTTAATGCAACGTGGCCACACCACAGCCACCTATCTCAATATAATTGAAAGATTACGCCAAGCCTGCCCCCATATCAGCCTATCTTCCGACTTTATAGTCGGTTTCCCCGGTGAAACTGATGCAGATTTTCAAGCCACTTTAGACCTTGTAGCCAAAGCTAACTTTGAGCGCGCCTTCAGTTTTATCTACAGTCCTAGGCCAGGTACCAAAGCATCCGAATATTTGGATACCGTACCTATGTCAGTCAAACAACAGCGCTTATTGCAGCTACAGGAGTTATTGGATACCAATGCTAAGACTGCAAATACCAAATTAATTGGCAGCATACAAACAGTTTTAGTCGAAAATGTAAGTAAAAATGATCCCACGCAACTCATAGGTCGGGCCGCGAATGGCCTAATGGTACACTTCGTGGGGCCACGCCATTCAATTGGTCAAAGCGTTGAAATACGTATTACTGAGGCCTTTACTAAGTCTTTGCGCGGTATTCTTTTATAATGGCAAATACTTATGAGAATTAATCGACCCCAGCTGTTAGTTGAACCTGACCTGTAGGGTATTGCGTAAACGTATCCTTTGCACTGTCATTCATCTTTATCCGTTACATAACATTGTGAACAAAATATACACAAGCAAACTACACATATAATGTAAAGATATACAACCGCGAGCCAATAATGAGTCACAACACCAAGCATAAACCAACACCGGCCGCAGTGCCTCCGCCTAACCAGCGTATCTACAAAATGGCCTTATACGGGCGCTCCGGCTCCGGGAAAACCTGCCTTATGGCAGCCCTAGCCATGGACCGCTACTCTAATCCATCCGGATTCGAAGCTACCTGGCTAACTCATTCCAATCAAACCGGCAAAGCTTGGCTAGAACAAGCTATTAGGGCCTTAGAACACAACCAAGTCCCCGAAGGCAATTCTATAGAGTCTGAAAGCCTAGCCTTTGATTTTGAATTTGCCCACATGGGTAAAACATACTTAATTCGACTATTTGATTACGCCGGAGAACTGCTTTCATCACAAGCAACCGATTCCGAAAACGCAGTCAGGCTTCGCAACGCCCTCAAAGACATGGATGCCCTTTTGATACTAGCGCCTGCTCCCCATCCTGGTGAAGATCACAAGGAAATATCCAAAGATTTGTTGGATTTGCGGCGTACTTTTGCTAGTTTTAACCAGGAATTAAGCAGTCAAAGTGCCGTCCCTAGCATTCCCATAGCCTTATTGTACAACATGTGGGACCGCCGGAGCGAATTAGAACACGAAACTCCAGAAACAGAATGGGCCGAGCTGGAAGAGTATCTGCAATTACCCAATCAGAATCCGGTAACACCCATTCCTCATCGCAATTTACATGACGCGCTAGAATCAGTGCTCGTGCCTACGCCTAACTCCTATCAAACCGGTGATTTATGGCGGATTTATAACGCGTTTATTACTGGGACGCCTATTCTCCGGAATTTTATGCCGTTTCCACTCAGTGCCTTCGGTGAATACGCAACAGTTACTCGTGAAGACGGCATTTCCTTTGAACGCCCCAAAGAAATCAACCCATTACACTCTTTTGGATTAGAAGATCCATTTTTCTGGGCCCTGTATCGGCGTCAGGAGATTGAGGCCGAAGTCGAAGACCAAACCGAAACGGCCATAATACAAAAACTGGAACAAAGTATCAACCGACTAGAACATTTACCCATATTTCTCAGACTATTCAATCTTCCAACCCTGTGGAAATTACGTCGAGAAACCAATGCTTTAGTACAACGCCTAGCAACCCCCGGCGCCGATATGCGCCGTTACGAACCCCTACAGACGCGTCGCAATACCCGTAAAATCACAGCAGATACCCTATCTCAACGCCTAAACAACATCACAAATAAAGAACTATTTGCTACCGGTCCTATACTACTAATCATCAGCCTACTACTGATTTTAGGACTGGAGTTTGCTTGGGATAGTACCAAACTAGCTGGAATTAGTGATTTAGCCCAAAATGCCCCCTTGCCTGAACAACGGCAACAGGCTGAATTGGAAATAGAAGCATACATCAGGTCCCCAGTATGGCAGCATACCCTCTATAGTATGGTATGGAGTCGTGGCCAAGCAACCCAAGAACTCAAAGTATTACGCGAAATTCGCATGGATAGACTGGTAGAAATCTTCAACAATCCCAATGCAATCCTAAGTGAACGCGTAAAAGCCGCCCAAACGTATCTCGAAAAATACGACATGCAGGGCACCCATTCCCCACAAGCCGAGACCGTACTACAGGAATATATTAAAAATCAAGATCAGGCAGCCTGGGACAAGGCCACTCTTGATAACACCGAGGCATCCATAAATAACTACCTTGCCGTCTATCCACTAGGGCGATATGCAGAAACAGCCCGCACCAAGCTCAAAGACCTATTGCGTGCCAAGGAATTATTGGAATTCAAACAACGGTACCTAGCAGCCATAAAGGCCGCTGACATAATTGGCGCCGCCCAATTGCTGACAGATAGACCCGTAGGACCGGAACCTTCTGTTGCCAATTTCAGGGCTGAATTTCCCAACTTTGCTGCTGAAGAGTTGGCCAAGAAGATTGCTGTTTGGAAAAAGCACCAAGATTGGACCACCGCCATTGATTACTTAAACCAGGTGCGTCAGATCTCGGGTATGGTTTGGAATTCGGAAACCAGATTGCAGCTAGTTAATACCTGGAAAACAGATATAACCACGGCATGGGATCAATCCTTGTATGCTGCGGTATTACAGCAACCGACCCCCGAAACTATCAATACATATCTAACGCAGGCGCCGCTTAAGACCATGCGGGGTGCGGTCGAAAGTTATCTGATGTACCTAGATAGCAAGACCAAACCGCTACAATTTCAGTTAACTCTACAGCAAGTAAGCTGGAGTGATAAAGCGGTTACTCGGCCAGAGGCGGTATTTAGATTGGTGGTACAAGATCAATATATTCAAAGCCCACGCTTAGCTGTGGGGCCTGGAACTAAGGACACCGCAGATCTAGATCTGCAACTTAAGTTTAAAGCTAAAGAGTCCGCTGATATAGAAGTAGGAGTCGGTGCCGTGGGATATGGAGGCTGGACCTTTTGGAATTCCGAAACGTTTTTGGGCGCATGCGAAAATGCCAAACTGACCCTAAACGCCAGCACCGATCCCCAAATAAAATTGACCTTGAAAGATAGGGAAGGCCTGGAAACTGGGACTGTAACACTAGTACTGCAAAAATCAGTAGTTGAACCCCCAGATTTACCAGCATGGCAACAGGCCCCGGCAGCAACCGATCGATGACTAACCCATAACCCTATACAAGTTATGTTCCTGTGCAAACGCAGGATCGGCCCCGCCGCGTTCCCACGCCGGAGCGCGGTACCAACCACAACCGTGCGATTGCGCCATGCTAATCGCAGCTACAGGCTTGTGGAGACCCAGAGCGTGCGAACGATTTCAATAATATGAGGCAGGTAACCACAAACCTCAACTTAGCTAACTTGCTTGCTACCTACCACAACTATGTGCTAAATAGTTACCAAAAACCTATGTCAACACGTCTTAGTCTTCCTGTAATTGACCTTTAATCTTTTTCAAAGCAGCCTTTTCAATCTGCCGAATTCGCTCCGCCGACACCCCATATTGAGCTGCCAAATCTTGTAAGGTAGCCTTCGATTCCGTAAGCCATCTAGCCTCTATGACAGCCCGGCTTCGCGCATCCAATTGTTCCAATGCCCGATATAATTGCTCATTTTGATTCTGTGAATAATCACTACGTTCCAATAATGCTGCCGGTTCCATCCGCACATCGGACAAATAATTGGAAGGCATCGCCGCAGCTTCGGCATCATCATCTGTCTCCAAGGGATCAAACGACAAATCATGATTGGCCAAGCGCGCCTCCATCTCTAACACCGTCTCCGGCTTCACCTCCAGCTCCCTAGCAACCTCATCCACTTCCTCCTTGGAAAACCACCCTAAACTTTTCTTGGCACTGCGCAAATTAAAGAACAACTTGCGTTGCGCCTTAGTTGTCGCGATCTTAACAATCCGCCAGTTGCGTAGGATAAATTCATGGATTTCTGCTCGAATCCAATGCACCGCAAAGGATACTAAGCGGACGCCCAATTCTGGATCAAAGCGACGTACTGCCTTCATTAAGCCAACGGTGCCTTCTTGGATCAAGTCGGAAAGTGGTAAACCGTAGCCAACGTAGCCGCGGGCGATACGGATTACAAACCTTAAGTGGGACATTATAAGTTGACGGGCCGCATCTAGATCGTTGCGAGCTCGTAAACGCGCGGCTAGAGATTGTTCCTCCTCAAGGCTCAGCATCGGTATCTGGTAAGCCGAGCTAATGTAGGCCTCTATGGTACCTGCTGATGGTGCGGCTGGAATTAAGGTTTTGCTATTCATCTCAATAATACCTCAGTAAATCAGTATGAGATAAGGTTACACTCATCATTAAAATTTGCCAAGGGGTTAGGAGTTTTAATTGTGCACA
>JXSN01000177.1 GCA_001276605.1 Achromatium sp. WMS2 | reverse complement strand
TGAGAAGGGATTAGGACTTTGATGATGGATCTCGTATATGCCTAATGGATGTACATTAAAGTTGCTTTGATTCTAGCAAAAAAGGGGTGACACTTGATATTTACGAACTGTTTTGTGATGAATAAAGTAGCAACTGGACCGATGGCAAAACAGCATCGGTCGGCGAGTGGTATTCACTGTTAGCAAACATATGATATTGTGCTATTATATCGATATTTACCCATTAATCGATAAAGTAATACTACGTTTGCTTGATGTATCATCTAGATCCTGCCTGCACGGTGCGTTCTAAATACTGACTGTAGCGGGACATGCTGTAACAAAAGAACCAGAATATAGCGGCAGCGGTTAAATATCCTTCAGTAGTATATCCCAACCAAAGTGGATCGCTAAACGATTGCTCGACAATACCTAGTAGATCGAATAGCCCTATAATCAAAACCAAAGTGGTATCCTTAAACAGGGCAATAAATGTATTCACAAGCCCTGGAATTACGTGGCGCAATGCCTGGGGTAAAATAATAAACAGCATCGCATGCCAATAGCTCAATCCTAGTGATAATGCTGCCTCATATTGCCCTTTAGGAATGGCCTGAATACCGCCACGTACCACTTCCGCAATGTAGGCACTTTGGAACATTATGATGCCAATCATAGCCCGCAATAATTTGTTTAGATCAAAGTTAGGTGGAAAAAACATTGGTAGCATGACCGAAGCCATAAATAATACTGTAATAAGAGGAATTCCACGTAGCAATTCTATGTAAAAAATACTGAAAAATCTGATTACCGGCAGTTGTGAACGCCTTCCCAATGCCAGCAGAATACCTAACGGCAGTGAACTGGCGATGCCGACAATAGCCAAGACTAATGTTAGCATTAACCCTCCCCAAAGATGTGTTTCTATAATCTTTAGGCCTCCAATACCACCATATAACAGAGCAAAGGCTACAATTGGGTAAATACCAATTAATAATGCTATCCAGTAACGTCGATATGGTGCATTACTATAGGCACTCAATACCAACAGGACACCAAGCATAGTAAAGCTAAAATTGATACGCCACTGTTCTGATATTGGGTAAAACCCATATATAAATTTATTGATATTTACCTGTACAAATATCCAACATGCGCCATCATTGTGGCAAACGCTACGATCTGTCCCTTGCCAACTGGCGTTAATTACTGCCCATTGAATCAATGGCAACAGTACTAACCATAACCAATACAAGATGATAGCTGTTAATAGCCAATCACCTAAGCGACGCCAGGGGTCGGAACCAATGATATTAGTAAACATGTACTGGAATATTACTCCTGTATTGACCTAGTTTAAATCCTATCGTTGAGTAGAACTTACGATCCTTTAAAAATTGGCGTCCTGAATCACAGGTAAACACCACTATATATTGCTTTTTCAGCATATAACATACTAAATCTATGTAGGGCTTGCATCATATTTACATACTTTATACCTATGCTACAATCACTGGTTACTTGGTTTGCTCGCTATGTTTTTTCATGACTTACTAGTGTAAAAAATACCTTGACTTTTAATCTAACGTGCGCTAAAAATGGATTTTTCCATATGCAAACACAGCACGCGAGGTCATTGCTATGCGCAAATGCTGGTATCTCATATTGGCTGCTGTAGCCTGTGTTTTAAATTCATTCTACCTGACCACGGCCCTAGCCGCTGCGGATAAATAGCAGGTGAATCATGCGTTATCTAAGATAACCATTCCCCTCGAGGCCAATGTCGGTCAAGTTGACCCACGAGTCGCCTTCACAGTCAGGTAGCATAACCCTATATTAAGAAGCCCGGTGGCCCGGTAGGATGGGTAGAGCGAAATGGAGCACAGCGGAATGAAGCGAAACCCATCAACACGCTATAGCTGTTCCGTTTTAATTTGGTAACCAATTAGTAAGCACCTGGCCTTTTGATAATCGGTGGCATGAGCCACCATTTTATGACGGAACAGCTATAGTTGCAAAAAAATAAAAAATAAAGTGACCGCAACAAGGACCACTGAGTTATATAAATTACTAGAAAACAAACTAATTTTTCTTGAAGAAGTGACCGAAATAAGCCCTGCTTCTCAAGGCGGCCCAGTCAAAGTAATTTGCGCTGATGTGTGTGCGAATCCACTGGCATTAAATTAAGAAAAAACCTTTGGTTCAATCATTTTTGTAACTATTTATTATCCTTAAAAAAAGTGCTATTTTTCGCCTAAATTAGTGTTTGCTTGTATATGTAACACGCTGAATTTTAAGCCGTTATTTTAAAATAATCAAACCGAGGGATAGAGATAGCCTAATCGCAGAATATCGTTGATACATTTGTCATGGTCCTGCTACCATAATGGATTTGGTACAGCATCGCTTGACATCGGTGTTATAATTCTCATGCTTACGCATAAGATCTAGTTACCAACCATTAGCAAGCTGAGTCGCTCCTATGCCAGTCAAAATGATTTTCAACAAGGGAAAAGTTCCCGTAGAAGTATACACCGACGATATTGATTCTTCGGCTATAGATCAGCTCAATAAGATATCCCAACTGCCATTTATCCACCATCACATTGCGGTAATGCCTGATGTACATACTGGCATTGGGGCCACAGTAGGATCAGTAATACCCACCATCGGTGCTATTATTCCAGCTGCTGTTGGCGTCGATATTGGGTGTGGAATGAACGCAATTAGATTATCCTTAGATGCCACGCAATTACCGGATAATCTGCATCGTATCCGTAATGCTATAGAGGCCGCGGTACCGGTCGGATTTGAGCAACATGACGCTGACCCTGTCAAACATTCCACTATAATTTCTCTTGATACGCGCCTGGAACGCATCCTGGAAAAACACCCAAGTATTCAACGCAAAAAGAATGTAGCCTTTCGGCCATGGGTGCGCCAACTTGGTACTCTGGGCGGTGGCAACCATTTCATAGAGATATGCCTGGATGAATCCGATCAGGTGTGGATTATGCTCCATTCCGGAAGTCGTAATATTGGCAATGTTATGGGAACATATTTCACGGAATTAGCCAAAAAAGACATGGGAGCATTGCTGGGAACGATTCCGGATAAAGATTTAGCCTACCTGACAGAGGGAACCAAGCATTTTGATGACTATATGGAAGCTGTAAGTTGGGCCCAGGATTATGCCATGATTAACCGGCGTGAAATGCTAAATCTAATACTTAAAGCCATAAAACCCGTGTTACCACCTTTTGAAACCAATATAGAAGCTGTTAATTGTCATCACAATTACGTAAGCACCGAAGAACACTACAATAATACCATTTATGTAACTAGAAAAGGTGCCATTTCAGCGTATCGAGGTCAATTGGGTATAATACCAGGCAGCATGGGCGCTAAAAGCTATATCGTCAAAGGCCTAGGCAATGAAAATTCCTTCTGCTCCTGTTCCCACGGCGCCGGCAGACGCATGAGCCGCAGTGCTGCCAAAAGAAAGTTTAATATTAATGACGTGGAAAATCAAACTCAAGGGGTAGAATGCCGTAAAGACTCTGGAATAATTGATGAAATACCACAAGCATATAAAGATATAGATCAGGTTATGGCTAATCAATCCGATCTTGTAGAAATAGTACATACCCTTAAACAAATCATTTGCGTCAAAGGATAATAACATGGGACCAATAGAAAAACTAAAGAAACTGTTTGAACATGATCACGAAATAAACTGGGAAGAACCCTGGATAATACCATACGATTTTCTAGGGCATATCCAGCTCCAGACGGGGCCTGAGTGCGATCGCCTATGACTCCAAGTTTACCATCAGGTAGACGTATTAAATCAGCAGCATAGAAAATAAGAGGTTTATTTTTAGGAACTTGAATCCCATCGCAAGGCAATAATAAGCTGTCTTGATCAAATACCAATTCGGGTGGCAATAAGCGTTGACGCATTAGGGTTTTAGGCCCGTATAGGTCGAGCATTATCTGGTTGAGTAGCTCAGCGCGTTGAATCAAGCCACGTTCGATTTCTGCCCACTCGTCACTGCGTATAAGTAGTGGGATTAAATCAAGTTCCCAAGGTCGCGTAATGCCTTGGGGATCACCATGGATGTTGTACGTAACTCCATTTTCACGTATAAGTCGCCTCGATTCACGCCACCTAGCTTTTACTCCGCTAGGACCTATGTGTTCTAGAGCGGTTGTCAAGTATTGCCAATGCGGACGGATATCCCCGTC
>JXSN01000176.1 GCA_001276605.1 Achromatium sp. WMS2 | reverse complement strand
ACTTGTAAACGGTGGTTTCAGCACATATCACCATTGGTATCAAGACGATAGGTATCAGAATAATCCGGTTTAATTTCCCTGCATTACCAGTTGATAACGGAACGGTTTGCATGAGTGGTATCCCTTGCAATATCAATAACTAATGGGTAGATAGTAAACTGTGCAAATAAGGGAAGGCTGTTCTCCGCCGACCAGAACTTAAGGTCTTAGAGAACAGCCAGCGGTGTTTGGTTGACAGTTAGTGCTTGGGTAGGTTGCTATTTAGGCGCTGGTGCCCCTGTGGGACCAGGTTGGTTGATCTCGATAGCTGCCTGCTTACGCAATTGTGCTACATACTCGCTTAGCTTATTATGTTGATAGATTTCTACCAGCCGCGGTTTAACAGTTGCAAATTCCGGTGGTGCATTAGTGCGTTTTTCAGATAAAAAGATTACATGCCAGCCAAATTGAGTTTGGACCGGGGCGGTGCTGTAGGCGCCTGGTGTCATGATAACTAAGGCGTCGGCGAAGGGTTTAACCATTTGGGAAGCCTCAACCCATCCTAAATCGCCACCGATGCTGGCATTGGAGTCCTTTGAATTATCTTTAGCTAGTTGGGCAAAATCAGCACCTTGTGCCAATTTACCAATGATATTCTGGGCTTCCTCCTTGGTTTTTAGGAGGATATGCGCAGCTTTGTACTGCTCGCTGGGAGCTGAGTATTGTTCGGTATAGATTGCTTGTAATTCCTCAGGGGTGGGGGCAAGTTTGGCTAGGGTGCCTTGCAGTACCATCTTTGAGAGTAGCATGTCGCGTTGTAGGTTAAGGACAGTAGCGGTATCTGGGTCAGTATCTAGGTGGTTTTGTTTAGCAACTTGCGATAGCAACACGATATTAACTATTTCGTTTAGCATCATGTTTTGAAGTTGGGGGGTGAGTTTAGCGTCAGGACTTTTTTGTAATCTTTCGCTAAAATAGGCGCCTACAAGTCGGTTGGTAACCTGTTGGTTATTAACGGTTAATAGGACCTGATCTTGGGCATTAGCAACGGTTTCTGGACTGGGTTGCTGCTGAGGATTAGGGTTATCCTGGGCTACAACTCTAATTGCTGGTTGTGGTCCGGGAGTTGGTTGCACCGGTACCCCAAGCTGCTGAGGTTCGGCAAAAGACTCCGTATTTGCCGCTGCGAGGATCGCTACTGCGGTAATCAGGGTAAACTTAAATATTTTATGCATATTAGTTCCAGTGTTAATGGAGATGGTTATTCGCTAGGTGGAGTTTGCTCAGCTGTCGCCGGTTCTTCAATGTATCGGGATAGGTATAGGGCTTGACCAATAGCAAATATAAAGGTAAGACCAATCATACCAAATAATTTGAAATTAACCCAAAAGTTTTCCTGTAGATGGGCTTGGGTACATAGGTCTAGCACGTGGCCGGTAAAATGGTCAGCGCAATTATCGGTATCTATTTGTTGCAGGCCAGTTAGGGTGCGAAGTTGATGATCGGTTTGAAAAAAACTATTGGCTATGTATAGGTTAATGGTTCCGGCCACTATGAAGAACGTTACCCAAATTAGATTTAATCTACTCCAGATTAATTTAGGTATGGTTATGGCGTGCCCCATCATTCGCTGTATCATATTTTGTTCCCCAATATACTGGCTACCCAAAAACACTACGGCAAACAGCCAATTTATTATCGTGGGTTTCCACATTATGAAGGTGCGATCTTGAAGAAAGATTGTCAGGCCACCAAAGACCATTAGTACGGCTAGGGTGACAAGGTGCATGCTTTGTAGTTTGCGATAACGCCACCAGCTATAACTTACCTGGACTATCGCGGCCGCAATAGCGACCGAAGTTGCCACGTAAATATCATATAGCTTGTAAGCTAAAAAGAATAGTAGTACTGGAAAAAAATCTATAAACAATTTCATATTAGGTTTAGATTAACAGCGTTGATTTATGGGTTTAAATTGGTTTTATTTTCTAACCAAGCTCAGGCGATTGCTACATAGTACCCTCTTATTAAATACCTGTAAAATTCTAAAGTAGTACTGTTAATTATAATTCCAATAAGTATACAATTAATTGCTATACTTAAAATATGGATAAAATAGAATATTAGAGAACTAATTGTGCTAACACATGGTGTTGATAGGGTAGGTATCACAAATTGGCGTACTTTATACATGTTTATGGCGTACCGCTTGGTATTAGCATTAAGCATGGGGTTTGCGTTTTTTTTTAGGATAAATCCGACGCCCCTGGGCAGCGCGTTTCCTAAAATCTTTGCCATAACAATTGTCATATACTTGGGGTTAGTGTTATCCAGCGTAGTGTTATTGGTTTGGAAAACACCATCAGCAGAACAGCAGGTGCAAATAGCGCTATGCATCGATATTGTGGCTATAACCATGTTAATGCACGCAAGTGGTGGCGTTGCCAGCGGCTTAGGTTTATTAATCGCAATATCCATCACCCTGGGCAGCCTTTTAACTGGCGGCCACTTGGCTATACCATTTGCAGCTTTGTCGTCCTTGGCTGTATTAGGCGAGCAATTATATGCTGAATCATTTGGAGTATTTCTCGCAGATCCAGCAACTTATACGCAGGCTGGTTTGTTAGGAGTTATGTTTTTTGCCGTAGCCATGTTGGCTTATGGTCTAGCTAGGCAATTACGAGATACTGAAAAATTAGCACAGCAGCGGGGATTAGATTTGGCCAATATGGCTCAAGTCAATGAATACATTATCCAACATATGAATACTGGGATTATTGTGCTGGATAAAAACTGGACTGTGCGCTTATTAAATGATACGGCTTGGTATTTGCTAGGAACACCAAGGGTTAAGGTAGGTGATAATCTAAAGTGGCATTTACCAGATTTAGCTCATCAGGTATTCACATGGCTACATAGTTCTGCAAATATAGCGGAGAATTTTCAATTACGTCCAGGGGAGCGTGAAATACGCTTACAGTTTGTGTCCTTAGATAAAGATCAACGCGGCGGTATATTAATATTTTTAGAAGATCGAGCCCGCTTACTAGAACAGGCGCAACAAATCAAATTAGCTTCGTTGGGGCGTCTAACTGCCAGTATTGCGCACGAAATTCGCAATCCCCTGGGAGCAATCAGTCATGCTGGGCAATTATTGGCGGAATCTATTGTTGGTGACGAGTCAGACAGACGCTTGCTGGAAATAATTCGCGGTAATTCACAGCGTGTAAACGATGTTATAGAGGCTATACTGCAATTATCACGGCGTAGCCGTGCACATTCAGAATATGTAAATCTTTATGCCTGGACCGTACAATTTGTGCAAGAGTTTTGTAGCTCTAGAATGTTAGACCCGAACCCGTTTAAAATTCATATAAAACCTTCTGATATATTCGTACAAACCGATGTAAATCAGTTGAATCAAGTCTTGGAAAATATTTGCGATAATGCCTTAAGGTATGGTAAACCGTATAACAAAGCACACCACATTAGCTTATTTGGCGGTATCAATGCGGAAGTTCCGTGGCCAACTTTAGAGATTTGTGATAACGGCAGTGGTATTCCCGCCGAACATATTAGGCAAATTTTTGAGCCATTTTTTACTACTGCGGTGAAAGGTACAGGGTTAGGTTTGTATATTGCTAGAGAATTATGCGAAATAAACCAAATAGATTTGGAATATATCAAAGACGCCAAGCAAGGTAGCTGCTTTCGGTTGAGTTTTCACAACTGGAGGGATGGCCAATAGCAAAAACTAATTGCTATGGCCATTTTGGTGTAAAGATAAACTGGCCCCCCCGGGACTGCCATGTGGCAGTCCGCGGGAGGTGGTTGCATATGATCGTAAGTTGCAGGCTTATACAGTTAATCAGCATTAACCACAACATGTCATCCAGAAGTTAAAACTAGATCTGGTGATTATTCTTCTTCTGGTAACAAATGCATCAGGCTGGGCTTCATCCAGGCCTTGACATGCTCCGGCAGCTTATCATGATTGTAAAAAGCTACAATCTGATCATCTACAGGATCCTCGTGTCTCTCATCAAGAACGTCTGCTAGCACCTCTATCAGCAATAGAGAATCATCGCGATTGAGCCTGCCTGGCTGCTCTTGTTCCAACATAGCCGCAAGCTTGTTGGCTATGAATGGGCTGCGCATCTCCACATATTGGTCCGCAAGCGGGGTACCCCACAGGATCATGCTACGCCGTAGTGAGATTTGGAAACTGGCAAAGTCACGGATGGCATCCGAAGTAAAAAAG
>JXSN01000175.1 GCA_001276605.1 Achromatium sp. WMS2 | reverse complement strand
AAATATGAATTGTATGCGTTTGATGTCAAGACGATCTAAGCGATTGTTATGTTTCCACATCAATCATCAGGGCGGTTACGTCTGTGTCCACCACGACCATATCCATCTCTACCGCGTCTGGAATATCCGTCATCTCGTCTACCAGAATCTCTGCGCTCCCATCTGCCATACTAACTGATGGTAATCCAGCTGGTGTAATCGGAGGAGCAGCGGTAGGCGGTATCATAGGTAATGTTACCACTAACGATGGTGATGATGGCAGATGGGAGCGCAGAGATTCTGGTAGACGAGATGACGGATATTCCAGACGCGGTAGAGATGGATATGGTCGTGGTGGACACAGACGTAACCGCCATGATGATTGATGTGGAAACATAACAATCGCTTAGATCGTCTTGACATCAAACGCATACAATTCATATTTGGGGGTTACTGCCCCCAAATCGAGTGCTTTTATGCTAGTTCCTACGCTCCAGCGTTACCCACCACAGCATCTGACTCCACATGTAGCCAAACATCGCCATACGATCCCAGAACCAAATAAAACTCCAGTGCAGCTGAAGTGGACTGTGGGGATGTTAGTCTCTAGATAGCACAAACCACACTTTTATGGTTAGTTCCATGCTTCAGAATGGAAATGCAGCCCGAGATACTCCTGAATTTCTACCACGGCAACAGCTGAAAACACACATATACAAGTAAATATGAAGTTCAAAATTGACGTTGAAATAACCCCCGAAGAAGTGCGTCGCCTTATGGGATTGCCCGATGTCCAGGCATTTCATGAGGAAATACTAGCCCAAATTCGCTCCCAAATGGCAGCTGGAGCCGATGGGTATGATCCAAAAACGCTGATGCGTCCCTTCGTAAATCAGGCCACTGCATCTATGGAAATGTTCCAACGCCTGTTCGGTGGCATGCTAGGTGCTGGAATAACAAAGGATAGGCATGACGACTGATGGTATTTAACACTGATTGGTTAACGACTAGTTGCCATTAATAGTTAATTTAGGCAAAAAATACATATTGAGTGACACGCAAACCATTGTTTTGGATTGGGCAGGCTAGGCGTTGCCTAAAATTATTTCCTCACAACGTGCAGGACGTAATGGGGCACGCGTTAGATATAGCACAGCAAGGGAAAAAACACCAAGATGCCAAACCACTGCTTAACTTTCATGGTTCTGGGTTACTAGAAATCAGTGATCACTACGTGGGAGATACTTATCGTGTTATTTATACTATAAATTTTGATGGTGTAGTATACGTATTACACGCTTTCAAAAAAAAGGCAAAACGGGGAATAGCCACCCCAAAGCAGGACATTAGTTTGATAAAAAAACGCTTACAATATGCTGAGGAACATTACGTTGAGTGGAGCAAAACTGAGAGCCAATCGAGTGATCGGCCGGATTGCAATTGAAGCAAGTTGCGGGAACGTGTTCGCTGATCTTGGTTATTCTAATCCAGAAGAAGCAGTAGTAAAATCACGCCTAATGCAACGCATCCAAGAACTAATAGTCGAACAAAACCTTACCCCAGCTCAAACTGCGGTATTACTAGGATTGGATAAATTGCACACCTCCAGATTGCTGCGAGGCTCTTTAAGAGAATTCACCACCGAACGTTTATTCAAATTTCTCAATGGTTTAAATCAAGATGTAGAAATCGTGATCAAACAAAAACCAGCAACCCGTCAACGAGCGGTTCTAAGTGTGATCCCGGTGTAAACTTGGACCTTTGGTCACTAACTCAAAATCCTTTATGCTAGTTCCCACACTCAACGTGGAAACGCAGCCGGGGACGCTCCTGCGTCCCCACAACAACATAACCCTAATAATATTATGTATCAACACGCACTGAGAGGGAACCTATTATGGATAGTAGCAGCATCGAAATCCCTGGAATGGAAGTTTCTGCCATAACTTTAGAACACAACACCTTGACTCTAGGTTTTTCAAGAGCTTATATCATTAAAACTATGCGTGGTTCTGTAGAACGTACCAAGTGGTGGCAAGCCGGCGCTCTAATATTTGATAATGTAGAACAAATAAATGATAATATCCCCCGGGGGTGCCTAGTGTGTGCCGGTGGCGATATCATAGAAAATGTGTATACATACCGTGATATGATTCCTATACCACTGGAAAGTCGAGGTAAGACTGGTTGTTTATTGCGATTTTATAATCACGACGCCATACTAAAAGCCAGTGCCAATAGTGTGAAACTAGAACTGCTAGATGTCGCTAAATACATCGCGCATATTCGATGATATTGACATTGGCCAAAAAGCCATGATATAGCTATTACTATTTAACCTAACAATAAAACCCAGAACTAGCCATATAATATCAGTTGGTGACTTGATCCTACGATCTATACTTTGCCATAAAGTATTATCACGCAAGTTAGGCAAAGCATATTATTCCCAAAACAGATAAATTTCAATATAAACCTAATATGCGGAATATTGATTAAAGCAAACCTAGTGAGAAATTTTAACTGATAGCACCTGAAGTTAACCCACATTAGCATCACTCTACCCCCTATGCCACATGCTAGTCCTGATCAATGGTAGTCCTGAACACCTCGTGTCATCATCCGACCGTGGTTTAAATTACGGAGACGGATTATTTGAAACTATAGCAGTGGCAAACGGCAAACCTCAGCTCTGGCAATCCCATCTAGACCGACTAAATCTAGGCTGTCAGCGTCTGCAAATTCCAACTCCAGAACCTCAATTGCTATGGAATGAGGCCCTAGGCCTAACGCAACATTGTAATTGTGGCGTTTTAAAAATTCTCATTACACGTGGTATCGGTGGACGTGGCTATACTCCAGCATATAATCCCAAACCAACTCGCATCTTAAGCCTACATTCACAACCACAATATCCAAGTCATTGGTGGATTCAAGGCATAAAAATACGTACCTGTAACACCATATTAAGTACTAACCCTATCCTAGCTAAAATCAAACATACCAACCGCTTGGAACAAATTTTAGCTAGCATGGAGTCCAAAGACCCCAATACAGCTGAAGGCTTAATGCAGAATATTACAGGTCAATGGATTTGTGGTACCAAAACCAACTTTTTTTTAGTACAATCTAAACGACTAATCACTCCACCAATAAATAACTGTGGCATTATAGGTATAATGCGCAATTATATAATGGCCAAAGCTCGCAATCATGGGTGGCAAGTACTAGAATGTCCAGTAGAAACTAGCGATTTAATGCGCGCATCCGGGATATTCGTTACCAACTCAATAATTGGTATTTGGCCAGTACAATCCCTAGATAGCCGCCAATATGATACTGATGCCCTACCCTTGAACCTGCGGCGGCTATGGCTACAAGATATAACTTGCACTCCACTAACAACTATTGCATGCGATGACTAAAAATGAATGATCACAAATACCCAGAGCTACCACCAACAGCGGACACTGATGCCGGTAGCAGCTTAATTCCTCAACCCGTTGAAATTCCAGTTTGGCATCAACATCCTGCTGTACAAGTAATTTTTTCTACAGTAATCTTTGCTATTATGACTGGAACTGTAATAGGATTACTCAGCATTTTTTCAGAACGCCTATCTGCTTTTATTAAGCATAGGACTATGTTCACTGCCAACATAACCAACAACATATTATCCATAACAGCTAGCAGAATTCGCACCGAGTCTGAGTTTCTACCCAGTTCAGATCAAAAGATTGCTTTAGAAATTTCCAAAAATTTAGATTTAGCCGCTGCAGAACTTTCCCAGCCTGAATCTGTATTACTCAAATATGGTAAAGAGTCAGCACCTGAATGGTTGCAGATTGCTGTAGCCGAATATGTTAGGCAAAACCGCAGTGGTGGTAAGTATAATAATCGCATTTTACGCTATGTTACCACAATAGAGCCTGACCCCACAAAGATTCCTGATAACAATAGCATCCGCTGGTCCTCCCATTTCATAAACTGGGCTATGGAAAGTGCTAAACTAGCAGGTGCTGACAGCAAAGATCCTGAGTCTTGGCTAAACTGGGGGCATGCGGTAACCTATCCGCAAGAAGGCACGGTCGCAGTATTTAGGTTACGCCAAAGTCCAGGGTTAAAATTCGTAGGCTTGGTTCTTACCGACACTGAACACTACATAATCGGTTTAGCAGGCGATGTGATTAGCAATGTTAATCTGATAGCTTTCAACAAGGCTGATGTATTAGGATATAGAATACCAGATACTAACCAGCCGCCTACCCAATAAACCTAGTATAATATTAGGTTTT
>JXSN01000174.1 GCA_001276605.1 Achromatium sp. WMS2 | reverse complement strand
AAACAAAGATCTGTTGATTGCATTACTCAACGCCATTTTAGAATTAAAAGCACCCATCACCGCAGTGGTACTAAAAAATCCCTATAGCCTAGCAGCTTATCGCACTGGTAAAATGGCTGTTCTTGATATCAAAGCCTGCGATGCTAGTGGCCGCTGGTTTTACGTTGAAATGCAGATCAATGAAGATCGCAGTTTTGATAAGCGGGCTATTTACTACTGGGCCAAGATAATTACGGAGCAATTGAGCGAAGGCGCTATGTACCGCACTTTGCAAAAAACCTACTGCATCAGCATTTTAGACTTTGATCTCATACCTAATCGCACCGAGTTTCACAACTGCTACACAATTTTAAATCGCGCCACCGGCCAAGATGATGGTATTCACGACCTGGTAGAATTACATTACCTAGAGTTAGGTAAATTTAACAAAGACTATGCTGATTTAACCACGGCATTAGATCGCTGGGTGACATTTTTCACCCGTGCCCAACAACTAGATCGGCACCTATTGCCTCAAACCCTCGCCATAGATCCCAATATCAGTAAAGCCCTGGAGGTTGCAGAACGGTTATTTAACCCCGATGAACGCGCTACTTACGAAGTAAGATTGCAGGAAATGCTTAATAATAAGAATGCGATCGCCGCAGCCCGTGCGGAAGGATTAACCGAGGGTAGAGCTGAAGGCCAGGCCGCATTGCAGGCAGCCTTGCAAGCGGTGGCCCGCAATTTATTAAAAATTTTGCCCCCTGAAGAAGTAGCTAAGCAAACTGGACTAAGTCTGGTTGAAGTCATGGCATTATCCACAAGAGATTAATTGCTGTATTTTGTTACGGAGGTTTTATTATGAGTAAACTTGATGAAGATATTCGGCACGGCCATTATCTCATTCATCCTGATGGTACGGTTACAGATACCCGTAATGGTCTGATGTGGAAGCGTTGTGCTGAAGGGCAAACTTGGGATGGTAAGACTTGTGTGGGAAATAGTAATAAGATGAAATGGAATGATATTATGCGTACAGGTTGGTTTTCTTCGCCAAAACAAAAATCCTGGCCGGCCTTCGCTGGTTACAAGGATTGGCGAATGCCAACTATTGAGGAATTGCGTACCTTGGTTTATTGCAGTAGTGGTAACCAGCAAACTTGGAATGATACCAATGAAGTAAATTTCAGATGTAAAGGTGATTATCAAAAACCAACTATCGATCAAGTGGCTTTTCCCAATACAGATTCAACATGGTTCTGGTCGGCATCTGCGTTTGCTTCCGACTCTAGTAGCGCGTGGTCCCTGGGTTTCAGTGCCGGCTACGGCGGTTGGAATTATCGATCTGATGCCGGACAGGTTCGCCTGGTGCGGGTTGGACAATAATTTTTGATTTAGGGCCCGATCCGTGCTACGATTTTCAGTTTTTATACTACACAACAAGGCATTGACACATGGCGCATATAGACAAGGGTAAGCTATTTTTACGAGCTATGATCCGGGCTTTGCTAGCAGGGGCGGCGGAGCTACCGTTGGTAGGGGTACCTATGAAAATGGGGGCGGTTTTTTGGGATCATTGGGTAGCCGGATTACGGGATGTGCAGGATAGTCTGCCGGAGGCAGAACGCCCGGGGCAATTGGAACAAGCTGGTATGTGTGAGCCTAAAGTGGCGCGGGCTATAGCTGCAGAAATATTGCAAGAGGCTAGATCTGCTGGCTCTGAGATTTCTTCAGAGCAGCAAGCAGCCGTATTGGATATAGCAGCTATTTTGCCGGTGCAGATTAGAGAGCGCACTCGTGCTACTTTGTCCCAGGCTAAAAAGTATGGTACCGCGGCTCATGTGGCTTTGCCGGTAAGTCAGCGGGTATCAGCGCCAGAGCGGGATGAGTTTTATTGTAGTTTGTTACCACTGCGGCGGCCCCAATTTCGCCCCGGAGATGCCTTGCCTCATTATAATCCAGAATGGCAGTTGATTGATTTATTGGGAGCAGGAGGTTTTGGTGAAGTATGGTTAGTCCAGCATGAAGATCATAAGGAAATTAAAGCAGTTAAGTTTTGTCAGGATAAAATTGGGTTAGAGGTGCTGCAGCGTGAAGTAGCTAATTTAAAGCAATTGCGATTAAAATTACCCCAGCATCCCCATATTGTGCATATGCATGATTCGCAGTTAAAATGCGAGCCATATTGGTTGACTTTTGAGTATTGCCCTGGTGGCACTTTGGAAGCGGTGATGCGGGCACGGACTTATTCGTGGCAGGAGGCTATAGCCGCCGTTACGCCGTTGTGGCAGGCACTGGCGGAAGTGCATCGTTTGGGTATAGTGCATCGGGATATTAAGCCCGCTAATATTTTATTAGATGAGCAAAATCAGCTTAAAATTGCGGATTTTGGTATTGGGAAAATTATCGCTGCCCGCGAGGTAGTGGAGCGTAAAACTACGCGTTCTAAGTCTTTTACTACTAAGGGTTATGGTAGTGTGGGTTATATGTCTCCGGAGCAGGAGTTGGGGGAAGATGCTCATACTACAGATGATACTTATGCTTTGGGGATTATTTTGTGGCAAATGTTGGCTGGTACTGTGGGTAAGTTCCCTGTTTGTTATGAAGATATTGAGGAACTCAATGCCCCCGATGCTATTAAACAGCTTTTAACTCGGTGCCGTTTTTATCGTCGAGAGAATCGGCCGCAGGATGGGCAAGCTTTGTTGCAATTATTGGGTAATTTAGTGGTAGCACAGCCTAAGTTGACACAGGCTGCTGCATCTTTACCGCCTTTGCCTCCTTTGCCACCGTTGCCGCCATTAGTAACTACACCAGCGCCCCAAGCTGTTGCGGATGTTAAACATGGCCATTATCTTATTCATCCTGATGGTACGGTTACAGATACCCGTAATGGTCTGATGTGGAAGCGTTGTGCTGAGGGGCAAACTTGGGATGGTAAGACTTGTGTAGGCAAGGCGAACACAATGAGCTGGGATCAAACAATGAATGTGAGAGTGGAAGTCCGGGGTTTTCTAGGATTTGGGAAAAAAGAACGAATAGAACAAAAATCCTGGCCGGCCTTCGCTGGGTATAATGATTGGCGGATGCCAACCATTGAGGAATTGCGGACTTTGGTATATTGCAGTAGTGGTAACCAGAAAACTTGGAATGATACGAATAAAGAATATTTCCGGTGTAAAGGTGATTATCAAAAACCAACTATCGATCAAGTGGTTTTTCCTAATACATGTTCAGGATTTCTTTCAGGATGGTTCTGGTCGGCATCTGCGGTTGCTTACGGTTCTAGCGGCGCGTGGGTCCTGAATTTCTATCTCGGCTACGAATATTGGTATCCTAGATCTTATGCCGGACAGGTCCGCCTTGTGCGGGTTGGTAGGGTGCAATAACCAACGGGCATTGCGCCAATAACTCATCCCTGGCTTCTGGATTCCGGCAATCCATGCCGGAATGACGGAGTGAGCGCGGTAGGGCGGGAGAAACGCAGTGAATCCCGCCGAAACTGGGTAATCGCACCCATGGTACTGTGGAGAAACAGCAGGCGAGACGCCCGCACTCCCCGTAAAAAAAACTACTTACCTCTCCATTGATGGCAAGGGGGTTACGTCATTCCGGCATGGATTGCCGGAATCCAGAAGCCAGGGATGGTTACGTCAAATCACACCATAAATCTTGCCAATTTAAATTACTTTGCCCAACGAACCCGTAAGTTGGGGGAATTTGTAGGTTGGGGGTGAGCTTGCGAACCTCAACTTTTTGGTGTAGCTGTTGGGTTCCTATCGTTACTATAACCTACCATGCTACCGCGCTACCGCGTTCATTTCGGGTTGCAAGTACATGCCCATGGCGGGCACACCAGGTGCAAATAGCAACAGTGTAACCGCACGCATGTCTTGCCGTTTAGTTTAGGCAAATTTTTTACCCATTGCCCGGCGCTATTTCTTATCCAACTCATCCCGCAACAACCTAGGAATATACTCAGGAATTTGCGCATTCTCCGGCAACCGCAAAGCATACTCAACCCGTTCGCGGTCGTGACTAAACAACAACCAAGCGCTATTATGCGGTTGTTTAACCACCCTAGAGGTAACAACCACAATTATATTAATAAGAAGCTCAATCCTATAAATCCCTGGATTAAGCTGCGACCATCTATTCCCAGCTTGTTTAGCCAACGCCTCCGGATAACGAGTACACACCGCCACCAAGTGATACGTATCCTTACTCCGATCTCGATCACTACTAGCATTAATAAGACTCTTCTTATAACCCACAAAATAACCAATAAGCTCATTAATAGCATCCGCATCCAAAGCCTCATGATGCGATTTATAAGTTAT
>JXSN01000173.1 GCA_001276605.1 Achromatium sp. WMS2 | reverse complement strand
TCCCTGGCTTCTGGATTCCGGCAATCCATGCCGGAATGACGGATAGGGGGTAGGGGTGAGGTCTATGCAGGTGGTGTAAATATACACATGGCGGGATTCACTGCATTTCTCCCGCCCTACGGGGCTACCGCAAAGTCAGGTAGGGTGCGCATCGCGTACCTTTTCTGTGCTTGACGTTGATAAAAGCGGTAAGCATTATCATGAAAAGTAGTCCAGCGTTGCAAGCAATCTCGAAATGCGGCCCGTAATAAATCCCACGCCAAGTCATGAACAGGTCGCGATGCGTACCCTAAGCTTACTGACGCTACAACTATGTTAGAATGAGCTAAAAGCATGACATGGAAAGGTTTGCATCCAGTTGTAGAGTTTTGTAGTAAGGTTTATACAAAAGGTGTATCGCTCCCTAAAGAAGCAATGGAGGCAGTGGAGTATCGGTTGGAACGACACCTATCTTTACCTAAGTGGGATATTTTAATCCGTCCTGTTGATTGGGTATGATGTTTTTTGTAAATGGCCTTAAGTGGTTAAGATGCAGAGTTTGGGCTGCCTTCACTCTGCCTCAAATTTAGTTGGCATTCTTGCAGTTGCATGGTAAATAGTTACGATTTTTTATTACTACTATTTATACAACACACAAAATTAATTACAATAAAATCATGCTATTGTACACTTGAAGCGACAGTCCTTTGTGTAGATAGTTATTGTTATAGAACATGAGTTTAAAGTTTAAATTTGTACTAACCGCGGTTCTAGCCTGCATAGCGGTAAGTTCTTATTATGGTGCTAAAATTATATATGTGGGGGCAGCCTACAAAGCCAGATTATTGTGTTCAGGGATATTTGTCTCCAAGCGTGTCCCTAAAACTATACTGGATATAGATTTATCCTATACTATAAATCCACTACTACCAATTATTCAAACACAAATCAATTATAAAAAGTGTAGTGTCCGCGCCGGTTGGTTAGGGATCATTGAGCGTAGATCCACATTTCAGGAAGGTTATGGTTGCAATCTAGGGTATGCTGAAAATGAGCTAAAAACTAACGCAAGTATAGCTTGCCCACAGTATAACCCATTGCAATCAGTAAATAATCCGGTTACGACGGATACTACAGCCGGCCATAATTCCATAATTATGCCGGATAATTCAGGACCAATTTGGCCGCAAAAACAATGGTTGCATGCTAAAACACCGAATGGTATTGCAGTAGCGATTGATTGGGCTTTTACGGAATCAAATTCACAATATCTCCAGCATACCCGCGCCGTGCTAGTAGTGTATAAAGGACGTATTATTGGCGAAAGGTATGCTCCTGGTATAACTGCTCATACTCCATTGCTGGGCTGGTCTATGACCAAAGGTGTTCTCAACGCAACAACTGGTATAGCTGTTAAAAAGGGACTTATAACTGTAAGTCAACCAGTACCTATCAGTGGGTGGCAACAACCTCAAGATTTAAGGTCTAACATCACTTTAGACGATCTTTTACATATGAGTAGCGGTCTTCAGTTTGATGAAGATTACAATGGCCCATTAGGTGATGTTGCGCAAATGTTATTTTTAGCTTCTGATATGGCAGCTTATGTAGTCAATAAACCGTTAATCCATACCCCTGGCAAGTATTTTTACTACTCCAGCGGCGATAGTATGATCATTAGCAAAATATTAGCGCAAAGTGTATATCCTATGTATCTAAAGGATTTTATCCACCAAGAGCTTTTTGAGCCATTAGGCGTAAGCACTGCCGTTATCGAACAGGATGGCACTGGAACATTGATAGGTTCGTCAAATATGTACGCATCAGCGCGCGACTGGGCCCGACTTGGATTACTGTATTTACGAGATGGTAAATGGAAAGAGCGGCAAATTCTACCTGTGGGATGGGTTCAATACAGTCGCACTACTACAGATCCTAAAGGGGAATACGGTGCGCATGTATGGCGCCAAATACCCAAAGAATACCGGGCTAATCCAGATACCGCAGCTCCTGATTTGCCAGCAGATGCCATGCATTTTATTGGACACTATGGTCAAGCCGTAACCATAGTGCCCTCAGAAGATCTAGTATTAGTGCGCTTAGGACTCAGTAAAGGTCCCGATGGTACTTGGGATCAGGAACAATTCATACGCATGGTATTGACAGGTTTAAAACCACAACCAATGTTCACAACTGGTAAGCAGTAATACAATATCCATATTGTATCACTAACTAGTCTAATCCAACCACGGTTAAACTGGTTTACCGCGATATACGACCATATCCGCGCCTTTGGATTGCGCATAGTTGTCAAATCCAACTAAGCGGACATGATTTTTAGGATGGGCCTGATGGCAGGCTTCCGCTTCACCTAAAATGCGATCCACATCGGTCTCACCAAACATTGGTAACTTCCACATGTACCAATAGTGATCAAACGCGTTTTCCGGCTCCGTATGTTCAATAGCTGGATTCCAACCTTTGGAAATTATGTATTCCACCTGTTGGCGAATTCTAGCCGCATCCATCTCTGGCAAATAGGAAAAAGTTTCGAATTTACGACTGCTCACATCAGATAAGCTGGATTTGTAATCTTGCATTGTACTCATAACTCAATGATTCCATAGATTTATTGCATGTACGTAGTAATAATCCACTGGTAATAGCCTTATGTTACTAACAAACATAATTTAGTAAGTTTAATGATGACTGTTACCAGGGCAATCACTACAGATAAAGATCTTTATCTGTGAGCTACGTCTAATTTATCCACAACGTCAAATTCAAACTTGATCTCCTTCCAAGTTTCCATGGCCACCTTCAGTTCTGGACTATTGGCCGCCGCAGTGGTAAGGATCTCCTTACCTTCTTTTTCTAACTGTCGTCCCTGGTTCCGAGCCTCAACACAGGCTTCCAACGCCACGCGATTAGCTGCGGCTCCAGCTGCATTACCCCATGGATGACCTAAAGTACCACCACCAAACTGTAATACTGCATCATCGCCAAAAATGGTAACTAATGCTGGCATATGCCATACGTGAATACCACCCGATGCTACTGCAAAGGCGCCGGGCATAGCTCCCCAGTCTTGATCGAAAAAGATCCCGCGACTGCGATCTTCTTTGATGTACTTCTTGCGTAACAAATCGATCCAACCCAAAGTAGAGGCGCGATCTCCCTCTAACTTTCCTACTACCGTACCAGTGTGTAGATGATCACCACCGGATAGACGCAAAATCTTAGTTAAAACCCGGAAATGAATGCCGTGATTGGGGTTGCGATCTAGCACTGCGTGCATGGCACGGTGAATATGTAGCAACAATCCGTTATTTCTACACCATTGAGCCAATCCAGTGTTGGCACAAAAGCCGCCAGTGATGTAGTCATGCATGATGATGGGAGCACCAATTTCTTTAGCGTACTCGGCACGCTTGTACATCTCCTCCGGAGTCGGTGCCGTCACATTCAGATAGTGACCCTTGCGCTCTCCAGTCTCGCGCTCAGCTTTGCGGATGGCTTCCATAACAAAGTCGAAGCGCTGTCGCCAACGCATGAACGGCTGCGAATTGACATTTTCATCATCCTTGGTAAAATCCAACCCACCGCGCAAACATTCGTAAACCGCGCGCCCGTAATTCTTAGCCGATAGACCAAGCTTAGGTTTGATGGTACAACCCAACAATGGACGTCCGTATTTATTCATGATGTCCCGTTCTACCTGGATACCATGAGGTGGACCGTTACAAGTCATAACGTAGGCAATAGGAAATCTCACATCCTCTAGCCTTAACGCCCGCACTGCCTTAAATCCAAATACATTACCCACTAATGAGGTAAAAACATTAACTACCGATCCTTCTTCAAATAAATCAATTGGATAAGCAATAAATGCGTAAAATGAATCATCATTACCCGGCACGTCCTCTATGGAATAAGCCCGCCCCTTATAGTAGTCCAAATCGGTTAGCAGATCCGTCCACACCGTAGTCCAAGTGCCAGTGGAAGACTCAGCGGCAACAGCGGCGGCAGCCTCCTCCCTCGGTACCCCCGGTTGCGGGGTTATTTTAAAGCAGGCCAAAAGATCAGTATCCTTAGGGATATAATCTGGCATCCAACCACATCCAACGCACGCAGCCAGCCAGTTTCTAACTCTAACGCTATAGTATGCTGTGATACGACACTTAGACCCAATCCAGCTCGTACTGCCTGTTTGATGGTTTCATTCCTGGTTATTTCCATTCCTAAACGCATCTTTAAACCCATGTTATCAAACAATTTTTCCATAGCAATGCGGGTACCGGATCCAGATTCGCGGACCAGGAATACTTCCGCAGCTATGCGTTCCATGGGAATATTTTTA
>JXSN01000172.1 GCA_001276605.1 Achromatium sp. WMS2 | reverse complement strand
GCTAAAGCTATTCGGATGGCTGAACTAGAATTGGCGGGTCAATACAAACATAGTGAGCATGACAAGTTTTTCACCTATTTTGATTGGCGCAAATTTAGCGAAGATGAGTGGCTGTTGTGCCCACCAGTCGTAGCCATGGGTGGTGATGGAGCCATGTATGATATTGGTTTCCAAAATCTCAGCCGCGCCTTAATGTCTGGTACCCCAATCAAGATCATGGTGTTAGATACCCAGGTATATTCCAATACTGGCGGTCAAGCTTGTACCTCTAGCTTTGTTAGCCAAGTAGCCGACATGAGCCCCTACGGTAAAGTGTGGAAAGGCAAGCGCGAGATTCGGAAGGAAATGGGTATTATCGGAATGGCGCACCGGACGTCCTTTGTATTGCAGGGTTCGATTTCGAATATAACCCACTTACTGGAAGGTTACATCGATGGGCTCAACAGCCGTCGCCCGGCATTATTTAATATTTATGCCGTATGTCAACCTGAACACGGAGTACCGGATAATGCCAGCTCCAGTCGCTCTAAGTTGGCTGTTGAATCCAGGGCTTATCCAATATTTAAGTATAATCCAGATGCTGGCACTACTTTTGAGGAGTGTTTGGATATTGAGGGTAACCCCGCTCTGGAACAGGATTGGCCAACCTATCCTTTGAAATATAAGGACGAAAATGGTAAGGATCAGACCTTAGAAGTGCCAATGACCTTTGCTGATTTTGCTATGGCTGAGGGTAGATTCCGCAAACATTTCCGCAAGGCGCCTGTGGACACCTGGAATGAAAATATGGTGCAGATACACGAATTTTTGGATTTATCATCCGAAGATCGCAGCGGCAAGTTACCGTATCTATGGGCAGTCGACAGTAAGAATCATCTGTCCAGGGTGTTGGTGGCTGAAGAATTGGTACGCTCTTGTGATGAACGCCGGCAGTTTTGGCATCAACTGAAGGGATTAGCTGGCAAGCTGAATCGTGTGGATGTTAATGCTATCATTGCTCAAACCCAGGCAGAGATGGCACAAAAGTTGACCCAAAGTCTGTTGGCAATGGCTACCAGTGGTACCATAGGTAATGTTGCCACAATACCGGCTGCTGCGCCAGTAACCAGTACTGCCGAGGCTGGCAGTGGATTACCCGATTGGGAACCAGCATGGGTCGATAGTCCAAAATGCACTACTTGCGATGAGTGCCTACAAATTGCTCCTAAGGTATTCCAATATAATGCTGAGAAGCAATCTATGGTGGTAGATCCTAAGGGGTCGACATATAGAGATATTGTGAGAGCTGCTGAGAAGTGCACGGCAAGCTGTATTCATCCAGGTACTCCTTGGGATCCCAATGAAAAGGATGTTGAGAAATTGCTGAAGCGAGCGGCTAAATACCAGTAGTACTGTTGTACTAACGGCCTTAATCCAGTAGCACCCATAGGTTGCTGGATTAGGCCTTGCTTCCAACTGGATTTGATGGTATTTATCTTAATGCAACATTAAGATAGTGAATTTTACAACTAAATAGGTCTTAGTTGTAATCAAGGGTGGGGCCAGCGTATTAATACCCTGGTTCCCCCTAGCCTGCTGGAGCTAATCTCTATACCTCCGCCGTACGAGGCTACTATGTCCTGGGCTACTGCTAATCCCAAACCCTGACCGGGGATGGTTTCGTCAAGTCTTGAACCTCGTTGCATAATCTCAGTTATATACGCTATTTGTATTCCAGGGCCATCGTCTTCTACCCAAAAGAGCAATCCCATTTTATGATTATGGGGACTGGGTACATCTGGGGCTGATTTTACTGTTACTCGAACCTGCTTAGAACTGTATTTGAAGGCGTTATCAGTGATATTCCCTAAAACTTCAAAAAGGTCCGCCTCATCGCCAAAAAATTTAGTATCGCTTGTTAAATTTAAGGTGGTAATTATAGGCTTATCTTGATAGACTTTTTTTAGAGAATTCATCAATCGCTCTAGCACGGGAGCCACTGGAATAGCTCTGCCTAAAATGCCAGGCCCCAAGGTGACGGCACGCCGGAGCTGATGTTGTACAATGTTATTCATGCGCTGAACTTGCTCTTGTACCAGTTCTTTTAAGGCGTCCATATCCGTGTGTTCTTGCAGTGAATTATTTAAAATTGCTAATGGTGTCTTTAGACTATGTGCCAAATCATCTAAGCTATTGCGGTAGCGCTGTTGTTTGGTGTGGGCATTACCTATAAGAGTATTCAGATTGTTGGTTAAACCACGTAATTCTTCAGGATATGTTCCATCTAAACACTCAGCATCACCCTGTTCTATTTTACGTAAATCCTCGGCTACGACACGTAATGGTTTAAGAACCCAATAATGCAAGATGATAGCTTGTACCAGCAATAAAATACCTGCTAAACCACCAAGCCATGCCCATAATGTATTTCTAAAGCCTTGTATTTCATTGATTAAAGGCGCCATATCAGCAGCTACAGCAAAGGTATAATGAGTTTCGCGGCCCTGGTAATCTTCCCAAGCAATTCCAAAACTGAGGGTTAATAAATCGCGATTATTGGTGTGCCAATATTGCCAAGTTTGTTGTCCTGGCTTTTGAATTTGCAAAAAATTTTCTGGTAATCCAGCAAGAGATGGGGTACGCCAGCGCATGTTTCCGGTATTTTCAGCTACTAGAGCGTATAAACCTGATTCTGGATTAGAAAAACGTTCATCGGGTAAAGTCTTGGGTAGCAACATACGTCCCTGACGATCTTCATTGGCCGCGCCTAATAGGGCATAAATATGACCCAACAGGCGATCCCTTAAGGCGGCTTCGGCACTATCATGAAAGGCGTTGTGGAGCGCTATTCCCGCAGTACCTAAAAATCCTATTAGGATTAAGGTGGCAGAGATCAATAGGCGACCGCGGAGCGACTGAACTTTGAAGTTGCTATATCTACTTTTGGTTATCAATATAGGTACCTCAAAAAGGTAGAGGTTGATCTAATTAGGTGAAAATACAGATAGCAACTTGTTCTGGAGTTGTAGTTTGTGGCAAAGTTGGTAATTATATCAGTGCTAACACCAAATAAGAATTCCGCCCTTGACGATATGGATATGTACCCAATAGCTAGTGCTGTAGATTTTCGCTTTAAGCCAGGGGGAGTATAGGTTAGTTTTTGTTATTTGGTTACCTCTAAAAATTGCTCACACAATGCTGCTTTATTGATATAATATACCTAAACTAAATGTCAAGCAGAGATTCACCATGTCACCGCGATGCCAAATTGGGGGCTTCGATATGGATAACTATGCTACTAGGGCATGTTGATACATAATATTATTAGGGTTATGCTATTATGGAGATAAAGGAGCGTCCCCTGCCACTAAAGTAACCGATAACACACTAAGGTAAATAATTAGCATGAAATTAATGTTGGAGGTACAAAGAATAGTTGATGATACACAAATACCAACGAACTCCCAATTACATAATTGGTCAAAAACTGCAATTACGTTAGTAACCAAACGTTCACCCCTTGAACTAGTTATACGTATCGTAGACAAAGCCGAAAGCGCAAATTTAAACATGGCTTACCGACGTAAATCTGGTCCCACCAATATACTGTCATTTCCCTTTAAAGCCAACTTGCCAATTCCCAGCAACCTACTTGGAGATTTGGTGATATGTCTCCCTTTAGTAGCTGAGGAGGCCTGCGTCCAATCCAAAGATTTATTTGCCCACTGGGCCCATTTAATAGTACATGGAATATTACATCTACTTGATTATGATCATGATACACCAGCCAACGCCTTAATAATGGAAAATTTAGAGCGCACAATATTGTATAAGCTTAATTATCCAGATCCCTACGCCGAAGCTGAACCACCAAGCAGTAAATTTACTACTAATGATACATAACTACTTTAGATCTATAAGTACCGGATTATTCCATAGGCTTAAATGTTTACTAGGATCTCAGCAACCCGGACCAAGTACCACAGAACAACTAATAAAATTACTTAAAGAGGCAAAAAAACAAGGAATACTCGATTCTGATTCCCTATCCATGCTTGAAGGCGTACTACAGGTATCTGAATTACAAGTTAGGGATGTAATGGTACCCAGGGCGCAAGTGGTAGCAGTAAAGCGTAACGACAACTTAGACCAAATCTTGCAAATAGCACGCACCTCAGCCCATTCCCGCTTTCCTATTATTGGGGAAGATCGCGGAGAAGTAGTCGGATTATTACTAGCTAAAGACCTAGTAGCCTTTTTGGGCCGCGATGTAGACCCCAGGCGTTTTAACATTCGAGAATTACTGCGTTCAGCAGTATTTGTACCTGAAAGCAAGCGACTAAATGTATTACTAAAAGAATTTAGA
>JXSN01000171.1 GCA_001276605.1 Achromatium sp. WMS2 | reverse complement strand
TCTAAGGTGGGATGCGCTATCGCTCTCCCGCCCTAGTGTGCTGCCAATAACGATTTATCAAAGGTTGAAGGCACAATCGGGATAAATTGTTTTTAAATGAGTAAACCCTAGATATGTTTCTAAACTGTAATGAGGATTGACCAATGGATGAATTACCACATAATGCTACAAAAATGAAAAAAGATTACGTAGATTAGGCGGTGCGATATTGTGGTTTCTGTTATTTCCAATCTTACCAATAGGACTCCTGATCGCCGGAGGCGATCCTAGTGATCCTTGTGCACCTAACTTTACAGGCCATCCGATACGAGCGCAGCTAGCTGCACAAGGAGCAAATCCTTATCCATATGCTCTACGAGAAGCTTTAGATGATTCTTCGGGTGGCCTCTTCGCATCAGCTGGTTTTATCGCACTTGCATTTCTTGCATCTATTTTGGGAGCAGTGCTTGGTGCAATTTTTGTGTCATTTAAGTATTTCTGGCCTATAACATTTGGCATAGCATTGATAATCTTTGTACTTATTTACGTATTAACCGGAAGTTATGTTTGTTAATGTAACCTCGTACGGTATGAAGTTGTTGTGTATCATAACTTTTTAATCGGATCGAGCTAATGGAATTACGCCCGTTAAACCTCCCACCCCACTAGACCTGCGGTTTTTGTATCCGTCGTGCACTAACCATTTAATTTTATTGAGTATAATTTGAGAAAATGTTTCAAGCTACATGATGCTAATGCGTAACTCCTAACTTTAGGTGTTACATATGCTAAGTGTAGCAATTTTGTTTTTAGGGTAGGTAGTTACAAATTTTAATATATTTATGTCTTTAATGGCGCATTGCAAAAACAATTTACTGGGATCATAATCGAAAATTGTGTCCAACGCACGTCCCAAAATGTCATCATTGATATGCTCGGGCTGGATACCAGCACCAATGAGTCGTTCCGTTGGTTTATCTTTAAAAAATATTGGGCTAAGATACAAAGCGCGGTTTGCAAAACCAATCCCATTCAGTATCATCGCTTTTACAGTTTGCCCTACTGACACAGTGCGCTTTACCATGTCTTATGGTATAAATTTGTCAATTAAATTGCTAAGGCCAAGTTCGTCGCACATACCGGCGACTAGCCCTAGGTGATCAATAGTTTTGCTTGTGTAGGAGCTGGATGATTCCATTGAGGCAGCATTAATTTGGTTAGCTATGGTAAAATCCATAAAAATTGATATTAATACGTTATAAAAGATTTTTTACGATAATATTTTACCATAATATTGGTATGCGGAATCACGGATAAGTCACGAGTGGTTAGCATCCTACTTTAGCCTGGTTTATTCTGGTATGGCAAAGTAGGATAAGTTAGGCAGTGCATCTATATTAGGGGGCGTGATTATAAAATAGCCGATCTCCAGCCACCTACACTAGGTAAGCAAGCCTCGCATAAAAAGCTGAATTCAACGTTACAACTACCGATGATTAGCCCGGTGGTATAGGTGTTACCACTCCAGTTGCCAGCCGGGCAATTACCTTTTACCACCGAAATACGAGTGTATCCACTGTGGGGAGTAACGACAAAGCTTTTAGTAGTTCCTGTTGCTGCCGATTGAGCCGTATTGGGTATTACGCTACCGCCGTTGCCAATATTAGGGGTAACGGTATAGGCAGGAACAACGGGATTCTGGCGACTCCAATCCGGATTTCTGCTATGTCCATCATTAGTCAATTGCCATTGCTCACTCGGCTTATCAACGTTCATTATCCACAGATTACTACCGCCGTCACCTAGAGCGCGTTCGAAGACCAAGTATTTCCCGTCCGGCGATAGGCTTAGATTGTCAATACGCTCGCCACCGTAAAGTGTGTATATATACTGGTACTGATTATTCTGTAAGTTGTATCGTCCAATAAGCTGTGCATCATTATAAATACTGTTTTTGTTTGAGGTAAATAAAAATCCTGTACCGTCCGGCAGCCATACTGGGTTATCGCTTGTAGCTTGGGTATCCCTATTATCAACCCATGCTCCCTGACCATTTTCTGAGGCTATGGCAATAAAATCATTCAATGATGATAAACTTCTATTGGTGTATAGAATACGATCATCTACGGGGGACCATGCCAAATCGGTAGAATATTTGGAATCAGACGCCTCAGTGAATAGGGTATTACCTACGCCGTCTCCGGTGCTATTTACCTTTTTGGACTCAGTAGAAATTCCTATAAAGAAACCTATAGCACTACCATCATGTTTCCAACTTATGCTACGTGGGTTGTAATGGTTACACAATCCGTCAAAATTAATGGTTCCCACATCAACAGTTGTTCCCGCTTGTACATCACCGACTGCTGCATGGTATTCTTTACCATTAGCACATGACCATCCCGTTCCGCTCCCACTCCAGCTAAAAATAGCGTATTGGTTGACTCCCACCCCCAGGTCTTCTACATCTGTTACAGTAAAGCTGACCTCGTTTCCTTTGGAGGGTATAGAAACGATGACAGGCTTTTTAGCACCTTGGATATAGATAAGTGATGAGTCGGGGCCGTAACTTAGCCCGGCATTATGAATTTTGCCAGTAATTGTTCCCGTAGCATGACCGTTGGGCCAGGTGCTGTGCATAGGAGCATTGGAAATGCGCCGCAGGTTGCCCCCGGTGGGATCTATGCCGTAGATGTCCGAGTGAAATGGAGAATAGCCACCCTCGTGATTGCTAATGAAAGCGATTTCGCTGGCATCAGGCTTCCAGGCCACGTCATAAATGCTTGGCGTGATAGTGTCCGGATGAATCCATAGCGTTTGCTGTTCACTACCATCGGGCTTGATGCGATTGACCGTTGGTCTAGCATTAGTAGAGTTTTCTCCTAAAAAAGCAATCTCACCAACTTCGGGATAGTTTATGGTTCCATCTACCGTCAGGGAAACATTATCTACCACTGCAGATACTCCGACAGCTTGGATGACAATGGCCATATATGGTAGTTGACCAGCGGCATGAGCATTTTGCAACGCTGTTATATCATCAGGGGTAAGATCCCACGAAATGGTTTGCCAATTTTGCCAGTCGATTGGTAGCTGTGCATAGCCCACATTATGTAGAACTGCGATAGGGGGGGCATTAGCACCACTAGCATAGAGGGCCACTGAAAGCGAACTAAACCTGGGATTGCTGCTGGATGAACTAACTTCAAGACGATAGTTATAACTGAAGTGAGATGCACTAATTGTGGTTGGTAGGTGAATTAGCTGTATTACAGAACCAACACCATCAGTAGTCCCCGGCGGCTGTATTATCATTGCTTTGCCGGGATTACCTTCATCAATTTCGTGAATTATCACGTCTGACCTATTCCACGATTTTTTGCCATATTCAAAACCGCCATTACGTACGGTTTCCATGGCAGTAACATTTTGGGTATTAGCTTGGACATTGCCAATTCCAATCGCTGCAAGAACAACCGGTAGCAAAACAGCTATGATTTTCCTGCTGATAGACTGCATATTCATAGAAGATAACCTCAAATGGCTTAATCGTGGTATTTATCCTCAGGTATTGTAATACGCACCAAAATAATTGTTTTATTGTAAGTTGCAATTTTCATACGCTGATACTAGAGGTGATTACTTTTTAAGCTAGCGTATCTTGAATAGTTGTAACGTAGTATCTCCTAGATTTAAGTAAAATAACAACCGTCAGATAAACCATATAGCTGAGGCGTGCTAAATTGAGCATTATACACTTATTTTTATGTTGTATTAAATACGTCAAATGGGGTGTGTAAAAAATCTCTGCAACAGTACAGTTTTCCCGTCCACTTTATATTGAAAATTAAAATTATTGTATTATCAGGATATATTATATGTCGACACTCCCTAGCATGTCAACCTTTTTTCCAAAAGAACGTTTGCCAATGTGCGAGTAACCATGTGAGCGTGGCATGCTTTCTGCAAATCTGCAAAATCAATGCGTGAGCTTTTGGATTTTTCTTAAAATGGCAATTTTTAGAGGTTCCCTGTATATTGCTATGATTCATATGTGGGTTGGTAAATTAATATCGGCATAGGTTCATGGCCATCCTCATAGTGTAACCGTTACAGCAGCAGGTTCTCACTCCCACAGCGTTGATGTAGGCTATGGTGGCTCTCATGCCCACACACACCATTGCTATCGACAGTGGCCAAAGTCTTCGCCTGGTCCCTCTTTTAGAACCTTGCCAAATTCTCTCCAGAATGTTTGGTATTTATCGGCATCATCTTTAGCCATATCCTCCAACAGGGACAGGACACGTTTGACGTTCGCACTGCGGATGTTAGCTATCTTCTTATTATACTGTAAAATTTCGCGGGATACATTTAGCG
>JXSN01000170.1 GCA_001276605.1 Achromatium sp. WMS2 | reverse complement strand
CCGCATGCAACTTAGCTAACACTCGCAACAAGGGCGTAAAAAATCGCATAACCTGCCGCCAAGACTGCGGCCCCTGCGCCCGAATTAAAGACTCCAAAGTCCCGCCCGGTACATGCTCAAAAGATAACCAAAACGGATCAGCCTCCAACTGCACATCATAACAATGCACAATCTCCGGAAGCTGCGGCAAAGACTTCTGTAATTTGTACAAAGTATCCGCTTCCCGCAGCAACAACTCCTGACTAACCTGCTCCTGACAAAACTTTACCGCCCGCAACTCTTTAGTAAAATTATGCTGCATCAACCACACTTCACCAAAGCCACCTACCCCCAATAACTCCTGCAAACACCAACTTTTATTCCCATGAGGCAATGCCATTCCAGCTTGAAACTGCGACCGCATGCGTGGCAATAAACTAGCATAAAACTGATCCCGATCCCGAGTCCCAGCTTGCCGTGTCACCGGCAACGCAAGATGAGCCGCAGTCCCACGACGCCGCGCCTGCTCCAAGGTATACCGAGTTTGCTGCCGTATCTGTCCTGGAATAAACCCTGCAATATCCAACACCTCCCGCCGTAGATTAGTTGCTAAATTAGCACCATTAGCACTATTCAAATATTCAGCAACTATCTCCCGCACCTGTTCTGGTGTACAACTGGCAACCTCCTGTAACTGCTTAACCCGCTCCGGATCTTTTAACTGATCCTGAGTGGCCTTTAAGCCCTCAATCCAAGCATTATAAAAAGCATCTCCCATCTTCCAAAATGGCCCCACTGGGGTCAATTCCTTAACACCTATAACCAGCATTTTGGCACAAGCCTGGATAAAAATCTTACCTTGATTCATACTATGCAATACTTTTTAGGTGATGTGGTATAAAAAATTGACATATCAAAATGACGCATTTGAGTCAACAGTAGCAGCATAACGCCTGTTGGTTATGGGTCCATACTAAAGATGTACCAATCTAGCTGGCTAGTAAGGTCATAAGTATACTATACTGGAATTAGCACTGCAATACAAGAATAAAGTGCTAAAAAAATTTTAGGGTGTGTTGATGTAATATTACTATGATTATGTTGGTGTGGGGACGCTGGAGCGTCCCCGGCGGCGTTCCCACGCTTGGTATATGGGAACGAGCAACACATATTGCTGTGAGGACGCCGGTGGCCTCAAGAACGTAACTCCAGCAATATTATGTGTCAACACGCCCTAGCTATGTACAAATTTAAATAGCTAATTCTCGATATTCAAAGGCATTAAATGTAAGGTAATTTCATCTCTATAGAATTAGTTTTTCTACCACGCAAACGCGTAATAATACATACTATACTCTTAGAATGCATATAGATGGCATTATACTCCATAATGTTGGCTAGTAATTACCTATGGTTTAAAAATAGGGCATGGCGAACTTCGTCTAGGGTCCAACGGGCGGCTTCACGAGCGGCTTCGCAACCCTCACTAACTATAGTGCGAATTAGCTCCGGTTGCGCATTAAACTCGGATGCACGCTGCTGAATAATATACAGTTCATTTAACACCGCATCTACCACGTGACGCTTGCATTCTAAGCAACCAATGCCCGCATTTGTGCATCCTTCCGCAACCCAAGCTTTTACCTCGTCGCTAGAGTAAATTTCGTGAAACTTCCATACCGGACATTTTTGCGGGTCTCCTGGATCATTTCTACGTACCCGCGCTGGATCAGTAGGCATAGTATTGATACTATATTCTACTTTAGTTGGAGAATCGCGTAGAGATATGGTATTGCCATAGGATTTTGACATCTTACGACCGTCTAATCCTGGCATTTTAGCCGCTTTGGTTAACAACGGTTTAGGTTCCAGCAAGATAACGCGGCCTCCTCCTTCTAAGTGGCCCAACAAAAGCTCTTTTTTCCTTCACCGTAATATTTTGTAAACCCTCTATTAGGGCCCGAGCAACTGCTATTGCTTCATGGTCGCCGTGCTCGGTGTAACTTTTATGCAAAGAACTATATAGCTTGGCATTTTTCTTGCCCATTTTCTTTAATGCTTGTTCTACCTGCAACGCAAAATCTGGCTCTTTTCCGTATAGACGATTAAAACGTCTTGCTATTTCTCTAGTTAGTTCAACATGGGCTACTTGATCTTCGCCCACTGGTACCAAACCTGCCTTATAGATCAAAATATCGGCACTCTGTAGCAAAGGGTATCCAAGAAAACCATAGGTAGAAAGATCACGTTCTTTGAGATTCTCTTGTTGATCTTTAAAGCTTGGAACGCGTTCCAACCAACTTAATGGGGTAAGCATGGAAAGCAATAGGTGTAATTCCGCATGTTCAGGAACCTTAGACTGAATAAACAGAGTGGCTGATCCCTGGTTTACCCCGGCTGCTAACCAATCAATAACCATGTCCCAGGTGCTATCTGGTATGATGCTTGGATCCTCGTAACAAGTGGTCAATGCATGCCAATCAGCCACAAAGAAAAAGCAATCATACTCATGTTGCAAGGTAATCCAGTTTTTTAAAACTCCATGATAGTGCCCAAGATGCAAACGTCCAGTTGGACGCATACCAGAGAGCACTCTGGTATTTGCAATTGCCGAGGTACTCAAAATGTAGTTTCTCCTAAGTCAGGTTATGAAAATAAGTTGTATCTCCTTTACCAGAACGCAGTATCTGAGGAGATTCGCTACTCAAATCAATCATGGTTGTTACTTGTAAGCCACAAGTTCCAATATTGATTATCAAATCCACTGAGTGTCCCAAAGTTTCTAGAATAGTAAAGGGTTCATTCAGAGGTAATTCGTCACCAGGTAATTGCAAAGTGGAACTTAGCAACGGTTGCCTAAGTTCAGTCAATAAGGCTTGCGCAACTGGGTGATTGGGTACCCTTATGCCAATAGTTTTACGTTTAGGATGTTGTAGGCGTTTGGGAACTTGTTTGGTTGCTTGCAAGATAAAAGTATAAGCCCCTGGTGTAAAAGTTCGCAATAATCTGTAAGCTTGGTTGTCAACTTTTGCATAGTTGGCTATTTCAGATAAATCGCTACATACTAAGGCGAAATGGTGATCTTTATCGAGACGGCGGATGCTACGAATACGTTCCATAGCATCTTTATTGCCAATACCACACCCAAAGGCATAAGTAGAGTCTGTAGGATACACAATTAAGCCCTGGTTACGAACTATTTCAGCTGCTTGCTTGATAAGCCTAGGTTGTGGATCTTCTGGATGAATCTTAAGAAATTCGGCCATGTTAAATTATGTATTTACCTGTATTATGATCTATATACCAATAACCTATAGATAACTATGACCAATTATACCAAATCGGAGTGCAATTAGCAGGTAATAGAGGTAGTTTACCTAACTCCGTCGCAATATTCTTCGGATCATGAAAATCCGAACCAGCTGAAGCGAGTAAATCGAATTTAACTGCCAAGTTTGCCATTGCGATGCGTTCTTGGCCCCCAAATCTACCAGATGTTACCTCCATAGCCGCCCCACCATATGCCTTAAATTCACGTATCAATGTACGTAACTTTTTGTTACTTATATTGTAACGTGTTGGATGTGCTAGTACTGCTTGACCACCGGCTTGAGTAATCCAGCTTATTGCTTTTTCGAGTTCTGCCCATTGTCCTTGGACATAACCTGGTTTGGATGGTAATAAAAAGTTTTTAAATGCCTCATTTTCATCGTTGGCAAAGCCACTGTGCATCAGAAACCTCGCAAAATGCGTGCGGCTAATTAAATGTCCATTCGACAGCGCCTTGGCTCCCTCCAATGCATTGTGAATATTGCAACTGGCCAATTTACGAGCAATTTCTTCAGCACGCCAATTTCTAAATTCGCATAGTTTTTCTAGTTCAGTATGGAGTAATTTTAAACTAGTATCTATATTCAAACCAACTATATGTATAGTTTTTTCACTCCAGGTTACAGATATCTCTACTCCTGCGATAAAATTTATACCTTGAAGCTTTGCCGTTGCCGTTGCTTCTGGTATTCCATCTAGGGTATCGTGATCGGTTAGGGCTAAAGTTTTAACGCCGGATGCTGCTGCCCGTATGATTAATTCACTTGGGGTTAAAATCCCGTCGGAACTGGTAGAATGCGTGTGTAGATCGTAAGTTAAATACACTGTTTTAATGGCTGTTAATTATAAATTAAGATTTAAGTTTTTGACGTCATAAATTCGAAAAAAACACACTATAAAATATCACTCCTTCGGCTATCCCAGTTATCATTGCCATGGTCCATATGTTACGAATTCTAAGGAACATAAATATTATGGCTCCAAGCAACATAGAATTAAAAAATACCGCTTTATCCAGGGCTAGCCTTCCACCTAGCTTTGCTATTAAGTAAC
>JXSN01000169.1 GCA_001276605.1 Achromatium sp. WMS2 | reverse complement strand
ACCCACACAAAATGGATCTCCATTGTCCATGAAGGATACGATGAATATGAGCAGAGTTTAAAACTCTGGAGCAAAGAACCTGGACAGGAATGGAAGCCTTCAATACAATCACCAGTGGAAGTTTTATATAAAGGGACACCATTAAGAGAGGATCTCAGACAGGATCTACAATGAATTCAACAAAAGAAAATTTACACAGGTTAATCACAACATAGTTGAATGATTGCTGACAAATTATATGAAGACTGCTGAAAATATGCTGATTGTAAAATAGTGTTTTATGCTATTTCCCTCAACTCCCAGGTTTATGGCAAGGCATTGTCAAATCACAAACTCCTGACCCTCTCCATAGATGGTCCACTCAAACTATCACAGGCAAAGTTAACAAAGTAACAATCATCACTGCTTATGTTCCAGTTCCAAGCACACTACCTCATACAGCCTTGACAAGTTTAAAGCATGCTATGATCATGCAAGGCTTTGACATTACTAGTCCTATCAAGTTGTATTGGAATGATCTGATGAATTACATTGTCAGGTTGCACCAAGATAAACATGATATAATCTTGTTGATGGGCATGAATCAACATCTCTACAGTAAAGCACAAGACTTACAAATACTGTTAAGGAATTGTGGTCTCATTGATCCACATATCCTATGCCACCCTGAATCACCTGAAGTGAATACCTACCAAAGAGGAACTCACAAGATTGATCATCTCTTAATTAGTCAAGAACTCACTCCCTATGTCACATCTGCTGGGATTGAACCATTTGATGCAGGGACTGTTAGTGATCATAGAGGTCTCTGGGTAGATGTGGCATTAGCTGAGTATCTTGGGATCCATAAAAAATCATACAACTTGAACAAAAAAAGACACATAGGTAGTGGGAACCCAACAATCTGTGCAAAATCTATGTCTAAACTCCAAGATCACTTGCTCAGCAACAATGTATATAAAACTACCAATCAACTGTATGAACACATACATCAGAATGCATCTTATGATTCTCAGAAAGTCACAAGAGAGATTAACAAGATTGACAGATTGATCACTCAAGGAATGTTAGCTGCTGAAAAATCTGTTCAGCACAATCGGCCTCCCTTTAGTAAAAAACTTCATCAAGGCAGACTTGAGTTCATCTTAGCTCACATGGTGTTAAAACAAGTGATGTATAAGACAGATCGCAGTTGACAAATTCAGAATTTACAAGCATTATTAAAGGTTCCAATACCAATGGAGAGTCCAACCAAAGTTGTCAGCTACTATGTCACAAAAAAGAAACAGTATTATCAAATATTGAAATATTCCAATAGACATCATCAGGAGTATCTCAACAGTTTGGCTGAACAGTATGAACAACAAGGTCATTCAGCAAAAGAAGTAGCTCTAAAAAAACTAATAGCAAAAGAGAAGCAGCAGCATACTACATATGCCATGCGCCTCATCAAGGATACACAGCACACAGGGCTTACATATATATTGGTTCAAGATCAAGATCAATGGAAGGAGATTCATGATCAAGATCAAATTGAACAAATGATATTAGATCACAATAAACATCATTTTAATCAAGCTGAAGGTACCCCTTTTTCGATGACAAGATTTGGAAGCAATTAGGCTGGCATGCAGATCAACCTATGGCATTACAAATATTGGCTGTTAACATTGATGTAACTAACTATGATTTGGAGTATACCACTTAACTTTTCATTAAAGCCTTGGAACGACCAAAATTTACATCCACAATCAACAGTCAGTTCACTACTCAGGAGATATCAAAAGGATTTCAAGTTTGGAGAGAGAGCACTACTACCTCCCCCTCTGGTAGACATCTTGGTCATTATATGGCGATTTTATTCTGCAATAATTAAGTTAGTTGCCAAGTCATGGATCTCTCTACCAAAGTTATCAACATTGCCACTGTCACGGGAATTGTTTTGGATTGATGGCTTGTGGTTTTGAGTTTAATGTTGGAGAAAGATAAAGGGCAACCTAAGCTGCAAAGACTCTGAATCATTCATGACATAGAAGCAGATTTTAATTTGGCTTTAGCCAGTACGTGGGCAAGAAAAGCCATGTGGGAAAATATAAGACAATTAGGAGATGAATCATATGTCACTCGATATGGAAGAAGCAGCAATGATCTGATGGCTCTTTGAGATTTATCTTATCAACAATTATTCCTCACCAGGTCTGATGCTGCAGTCTTTGAGAGTGATTCCAAGGCCTGTTATGACAGGATAATACTGGCATTGATGTCACTTAGGGGACAACAACTTGGGATCCCAACCACAGTGACAAAGTTACTTACCACCTTCTTAGAACAAGTCAAGTATTATATTGCTACTGGCAATGGAATCAGTGAACTCTTTAATACATGTGATGAATTATATATGTATGGGAGTGGTCAAGGAGCAAGATGGTCACCACACACCCAATTGTTTCAATTGATCACCATGATCAAGATATTCGTTCAACAAGTGATGGGGTTTACCACTAAATTGCCTCATCTCAACAATGCTCGACAAAGAGTGATAGATCTTTTTGTAGATGATGCAGTCAAATGGCTGAATTACTTTCTTCAAAGTGTTGAGGTTGACACCATTGTTGAAGACATAACAAAGATAGCTCAACAGTGGGAAAAAATTTATATACAAAAGGTGGGAAGCTGGAATTGAATAAATTTTGTGTGTATATCATTAAGTGGACATTCAAAAGAGATATGCCAAAGCTTGAGGATCACTCACAGCAGATCATTAGGATTCAAGAAAGTGATACGAGACAGATGGTAGATATTGCCAATCTCCTGCCAAAACAAAGTATTAAGTCACTGGGGTGCATGTTTTCTCCTACTTTAAAAAGTAATGTACAAGAGAAATTAGTACAACAGAAAGTCATGTCTTTGTCAATGACATTAGCTCGAGCAACCACCATCAATATTGCATGGGTACACTACAATACAGTATATTTGAGTGCAATGCGATATAAATTATCCCAAGCTACAATTTCACACAACAAATTGGCAGAGTTTGAAAAAAGTTATATCAATCAATTACTACCCAAATTAGGTTATACTCGGAACTTTCCCAGAGCTGTGGTACATGCTCTGGTGGAACTGGGGGCATTGGGATTCAATCACTACCCACAATACAAGGTCAAGAGAAATGTATCCATTAAGTCAAGCATGTTTGATTTCAACAAACCATAGGAAAGTATTACACTGATTTGATCTCTTGGATACATGTCCATATGGGAACTACAGTCAGTCCATTGGAAGATACTGCCCTACCTGTTAGCCACTTAAATCTACCATGGCTGAACATTGTACATGACTATCTGCAGAATTCTAATTTGGTATTAAAAATATCACAGGTGTATCTTCCACAACCTCGTAGACTTCATGATGAGTCAATAATGTCTATAGCAATCAAAAATGGCTGGACTAAAAGACAATTACAGCTAGTGAATGCAGTTTGATTATACTTGCAGGTTGAAATGGTTTCAGATCTCACGTCAGCTTGTGGGAATTACTTAAAGACACAGCCAACAATCATATCAACCATTCAATGGCCCAGACAACCGGAACCAAGTAAACAAGCATGGCAACAATGGAAGAGATTATACAAAATCCTAGCCAATGATGAAAAATTGAGGAAGCCCTTGGGTTCCTGGACCAATTGGAAACACAGGAAGTGGCGTTACACTAGTACAGACACTACCATTTATGATAGTCACACAGAACGGAGAACCACAGAGGTACAGAGCTGCTGACGCTACGATATTGCCATGGATTGGGAGCCAACTTTCATTATTGAAGGCACACCAGTTGATAAATTTGGTGAAAGACTGTTCACCAAACCTATGCACAGTGAATAGAATTCTACTTCAGAGAAGATGGTCCATCGAAGCAACTTGACTATTTATAGTTATAGTGCCAGACATCACAATGTAACAAAAATTGTAATCTTTATTCCTGACAGAGAAATTAAGAAGATATATCAAGTTCAACCTGCAGTGTCACACAATCAAGGAATCAGATATTCAGTCTTAGCTGCACTAGAGCAAGTTGATCAACAATCTCACATTGTCATACAAAGTTCTGTAATGGTCGATAAGTTTCAACATCATGGTAAATTTCAAGATTTAAATCCATCCTGGCTTATCAAAAAATATGGAATGGAGATGCAACATATTTATAATATGACCCACACAAAATGGATCTCCATTGTCCATGAAGGATACGATGAATATGAGCAGAGTTTAAAACTCTGGAGCAAAGAACCTGGACAGGAATGGAAGCCTTCAATACAATCACCAGTGGAAGTTTTATATAAAGGGACACCATTAAGAGAGGATCTCAGACAGGATCTACAATGAATTCAACA
>JXSN01000168.1 GCA_001276605.1 Achromatium sp. WMS2 | reverse complement strand
TATCAGCATTCCGCGCACCATGCTTGATACTAATCTTTATCTCATCAGTGATGTGAGGGATAACCTGAACTGTGCCACCTAGGTAATCACCACGGCGCTCTTTACGGATGACACTTTCGTAAATGCGGCCAGTAGTAAAATTATTGTCTTTACTCATGCGGCAGCGTATAAAACGCTCATAATGTCCTAAATCTAAATCTGTTTCGGCTCCATCGTCAGTAACAAATACCTCACCATGTTGAAAAGGACTCATGGTACCTGGATCGACATTTATGTAAGGATCCAGCTTGATGAGGGTTACATTAAGACCGCGGGCCTCAAGTAAAGAGGCTAAAGATGCTGAGGCTATACCCTTGCCTAGTGATGATACTACACCACCTGTGACAAATATAAATTTAGTCATGAATAGGTGAAATCCAAAAAATGGCGAACGGCATTAATTAAGGGTAATTGCTGGTTTAAATAACCGAAAGAAGTTAGTACCCGTCGCGCTAATTAGTGAATCTGCACTGATATTGCGACAAGCAGCAATTTGGTCCGCAATTGCAGAAACGTATTTGGGTTCGTTAGACTTACCTCTGTAGGGTACAGGGGCTAGATATGGGCTATCCGTTTCAATTAGTATGAATTCTAATGGTATTTTACTGGCTATGAGACGCAAATCTCCGGCTTTAGGAAAAGTCACTATACCAGAAAACGAGATATAGAATCCCATATCTAGCGCTGCTTTGGCCATATCCCAGTCGCCGGTAAAGCAATGCAATACGCCGCCGACCTCAGATGCTTGTTCTTCTCGAAGTATGTGTAAAGTATCAGTATCAGCCTGACGGGTGTGGATAATCAATGGTTTCTGGCAAATATGCGCAGCCCGGATATGGGTACGGAAACGTTGCTTCTGGGCATCAATGTTATCGGGTGCACGGTAGTAATCTAGGCCAACTTCACCTATGGCTACCACTTTGGGATCTTGAGCTAGTTTTACCAGTTGTTCTACAGTAACAGGTGTAATACTCTCAGGTTCTTGGGGATGTACGCCGACAGATACTGATACTTGCGGATAATCTGACACCAATTCATGCATATGTGTGTAGTCTTTTAGACTGATCCCCGGACACAACATATGTTGGACACCAGCTTCTTGTGTTTTAGTCATCATTAAGTCAAAATTGTTGGCGTAAGGTGCCAGGGATACTCGATCAAGATGACAATGTGAATCAACTAACATTATACCGCAGCCTACGTTAAATTCTATGTTTTTGCGAGTTAATGGTGCTAATTTTCGTTAAACAGTGTAAATAACTGCAAACTAAAGTCATCACAAAAAATAATAATGTTTTGAGATTAGGACAGTGTATTTGGGGGTTTAGTTACTTACAACCGTATACAGTACTAAGTACTATTCGTATCATAACAGGATAAGGTTGTGCTAGCAAATGGGGGACAGCTAGAAACCTTAGATGGATTTTAGGCGGGAAAGACAAAGACTATTTTATGCTAAAAGATTACCTTGAGCGTTTCAACGCGATCTAACTAGTGGCCGGTTATTGATAGCTTGTGGTGTTGAAGAGCTACAGTGGGTACCTCCATGCTCAAGTATTCCCAAGAATGTTGATTAATTTGCTAACCACATCCTAATGAACCAAAATTTAGTATTTATAATATTTGGCTCTGCTTTCTACAGGTCCATCAACAACTGACGCAGTGGCAGGATTATACTGTTGTCCCTGCCTTGCGCTTTGAATTTAATGATTTATCCGGCTATAAGCTGCAATCATACCACTGATATTGAAATACCATTAATGATAGGGCCTACTGATGATTTAGATGCGGTTAATCACATTTAGATGGAGGTTCAGGCTCCTGTGATCCGCATTTGGGTTTAGGATCAGAATCGCCACACTTACCACCGCCGCATTTACCATCATTTTGGGGTAAATTATTGCTAACAAACATTAGATACGAGCTGGAACCTTGTGCTTGTGCTTCAGACATTGCAAACGGATTTTCATCCGCAATCGCTACGTTCACGGAAGCTAGCGCACTCATAGCCAGACCAATTAATCCACCAGTAATTCCGATCTTATACGACATACACGGGATCTCCCATTGCTACTTCAGTGTTTATACCTTTGTTATAGTTAAGTGTATAACGATTCTCATGTAGCAACAACTAATAATCTATTATGCTATTGATATCGTTTAACTATGCTTTAGCCTGACATGGTACTACTAAGTCAGGTCCTAATCCACATTCCTGTAAAATAGCACCAAACGGCATTACTCCAATCAGTATTTCATGCCGCTTAGCTGTTCACAGTCGGGCTGGTACAAGATTAAGTGGTAATTTAATAGCTGTAGCGTTGTAAGTTAAGTGTGCTTAAAGCTGGTCGCGGGCGCGGGTATAGCTCATTTCCGAAAGATCCGTCCAAGCACGTGCCTGAGTTTGAAATTGAGAGTATGATTTATATACTTTGCGCGAATAATCATCTTTGTTGCCAATTTCTGCGACTACCTCTGCGGATACTGTGCGTAGCCGTCGTAGCACATCATCTGGATATTGACGTAAAGTCACGTTATGCTTTTTAACCAAAGTTTCCAAGGCAATTGGGTTACGCAAGGTGTATTCGGATAACATATCCATATTTACCGCTTGGCAAGCGATGCGTATTATGGCCTGTAAATCAGGTGGTAAAGCTTCATAGGCTGCTTTGTTAATCATTGCTTCCATGCAGGTTCCGGGTTCGTGAAAACCTGGGTAATAATAGTATTGCGCTGCTTTATACAGACCGAAGGCTAAGTCGTTGTAGGGGCCAACCCATTCGGTGGCATCAATGGTTCCAGATTGTAAAGATGTGAAAATTTCACCACCGGGTAAGTTTACAGGAGTCCCACCAACTCGGCTTAGCACTTCACCACCTAAGCCTGGGATGCGCATTTTTAAACCATTGAGATCGCTAACACTTTTTATCTCTTTGTTAAACCAACCTCCCATCTGGACGCCAGTGTTGCCGGCTGGAAATGGGATTAACCCAAATTGGGCGTATAGCTCAGTCCATAATTCTAGACCGCCGCCGTAATATAGCCAGGCGTTGGTTTCTTGGGCATTGAGGCCAAAAGGTACTCCAGAAAAAAATTGGGCTACTTCGGTTTTGCCTTTCCAGTAATATGGGCTGCTGTGTCCAATTTCTGCGGTACCGCGTGATACGGCATCAAATACTTCAAATGCTGGGACTAGTTCGCCAGCGCCAAAGATTCTGACGGTTATCCGGCGTCCACTCATGTTGGTGATATACTGAGCGAGGCGATTAGCGCAGGTACCGAGTCCTGGGAAATTTTTGGGCCAGGCTGTTACCATCTTCCAGCGGTATCGTGGGTATGCTTGTGCTAATTTTGAGCTACCGATCATGCCAGCGGTTAAACCACCGATGGCGATATTTTTTATGAAGTTACGTCTTTGCATTGTTTAAACCTTGCTGCAAGTTTGCAGTTATAGTTGCCTCCGGTTTGGGTTAAGCACGATGATTTGGTAAATACTCTCCATGCTTGTGACCAGGTACGGTTGGTTAACAAAGTAAAATGTTTTATAGCTATTTACCTGTTATAAAATAAGCTGGGGACGCTGGAGAGTCCTCGATTGCGTTCCCACTTCGGAGCGTGGGAACGATCAGGTTTAGTTCTTGTGAGAGACTTCAGAGTTCTCGGGTGAGATACCAACACTAGAGTGTGGGAACTATCAATAAGTTTTTTAAATATATGGATTATTTTAAATATTGGCGGATATACCATTGTTCAAAGCCGCGCTTTGCCCAGTGCAGTAGAGAGATATCTGGTAACATAATATTGTATTTTTCGGTTCTTGCAACTAGCATTCCACTGTTGAAACTATCGATAAGACAGATTAATTCAGATTTAGGGATGGCACGGGGTGGTTGCCCTTTAAACTCGGCTAACAAATTTTTCACCGCAGCTTTAGCTTGTAAATCAGCCATATGGGCCTGCTTGGGCATCCAATCTGGTCCTGGGAAACTGCCAGCATCTCCAGCTACGTATACTTTGTCGTAACCGGTTACTTTGCAATGGGCATCGGCTTGAATCATCCCGCCCGGTGAGCGTGGCAGATCTGTGGCATCAAACCAAGGACTGCCGGTCATTCCTGGTATAAAGAGGATCATGTCTGCCGGTATTTCACCCCCGCGGCCGAACCTGGCAATAGACTAGGCCCTAAGGCCGTGCAGGGTCTGCAACAGATTATGCTCAAACGGAATATTGGCACACACTTAGGGCACAAAATAAAAAAATTTACTCCAGATCGGGTAATCACCGCAGGAGGTGAAATACCGGCAGACATTATCCTCTTTATTTCAGGAATGACAGGCAGTCCTCGGTTTGATGCTACAGACCTGACACCCACACCGGGTGGGTTGATCTAAGCCGATGCCCAT
>JXSN01000018.1 GCA_001276605.1 Achromatium sp. WMS2 | reverse complement strand
CTACGGCTGAGCGGATTAAGATTGAAATTGGTGCTGCTTATCCAGGTAACGAGGTTAAACAAATTGAGGTTAAAGGTCGCAATCTTGCGGAAGGAGTTCCGCGTAGCTTTAGCTTAAATAGTAATGAAATTTTGGAGGCTTTACAGGAGCCGTTGGCTGGAATAGTAAGTACAGTTAAGACTGCTCTTGAGCAAACGCCACCTGAATTAGGTGCAGATGTTGCAGAACGCGGTATAGTTCTAACCGGGGGTGGGGCTTTATTGCGGGATATAGAGAGATTGGTAGAGGAGGAGACTGGTTTGCCTGTGGTAGTTGCCGAGGATCCTATGACTTGTGTAGCGCGCGGTGGTGGTCGGGCCTTAGAAATGATTGCAGAGCGTGGATTAGATTTATTTAGTACAGAATAGATTTAATCCTCAATCCAACGATGTTATTGGAAACTGAATACCGATAGTCTGTGCCCTGGAGGTTGAAGCAGCTTGTATGCAATTACTGCATATCATACCGGCCGCACTGGTGGGAAATATAATCTTTATCCAGGATTATGCAGTATACCCGCTAGGTTAGGTTTATTCTGAGGGGGTGATTATTAAGCCGTTATTCCTCCATGGGCCGTCGTTGATCGTTAGACTGCTGATTGCAATTGGATTATCCATAACTCTAATCGTAGCGGACTATAGGTTTCGGCACCTGGATCAGGCACGTGCGGTACTGTCCATATTGGTGTATCCAATTATATATGGTGCCAGCGCGGCTTGGGTTACGGATGTCTTTGATTTTAGGACTAATCTTACCGAATTGGATCGTATAAACCAGCAATTGCGTCAGGAAAATCTGTTATTGCAAGCGCGTTTGCAACAATTAGATGCTTTAGAGGCCGAAAATATGCGGCTGCGAGACCTGTTGGGATCATCATTTAAGGTAGGTGATCGCGTGTTAATTGCCGAGTTAATTTCGGTAGATTTAGATCCCTACCGGCAACAAATTATGATTAACAAGGGGACTAGTTCTGGAGTTTTTGTGGGACAACCAGTGCTTGATGCGCACGCGGTGGTGGGGCAGGTGATACACGTAACCCCTAGCACGGCCATTGTATTACTCATAACGGACCCGGTGCATGCCCTGCCGGTGCAGATCAATCGCAATGGTTTGCGCACTATTGCTGAGGGTACTAGTTTTATAGAGCAATTAAATTTACCCTATGTGGCGAACAATGCAGATATTAAGGTGGGTGATTTACTAGTTACTTCAGGTTTAGGCGGACATTTTCCACCTGGTTATCCAGTGGCGATAGTGAGTGAAATTCGCCATGAACCTGGTAAACCCTTTGCGAAGGTTATTGCTACTCCTAGTGCTCATTTACAGCGTATTCGGGAAGTGTTACTGGTGTGGTCCTTAAATCTCGAGCGGGTGCCCGATGCTGCTGAGCCTGAGGATGGGACCAGTCCTTAAGTGAACATTGCGGTGAGACATAATAATTGGGTAATACTAACGGTATTACTGATTTCTCTCATGTTATCCATTATGCCAATTCCGGAGTGGGCTAGGGATTTCCGGCCGCAGTGGGTAACTTTGAGTTTAATCTACTGGTGTTTGGCGCTACCGCACAGAGTAAGTGTAGGAAGTGCCTGGATATTAGGTATAACCCAAGATGTATTGTATGGAACTTTGTTAGGTCAACATGCCCTAGGATTATCTATAGTGGCATTTGCCGCGGCTACGTTACATTTGAGATTGCGAATTTTTCCGTTGTGGCAACAATCCTGTATCGTGTTATTATTGCTATTATTAGAACGCTTAGTTGAACTATGGGTTATGGGCGCAACCGGTCAAGTTGTTCCCTCCTTATGGTACTGGATGCCAGCACTTACCAGTGCCCTATTGTGGTCCTGGATTTATATAGTATTGCGTGATATACGTAGACGTTTTAATGTGACTTGATTTACTGTAACCGCTTATCTTTCCCACAATCGCAATAGTTTGGATAGCTTGTAGATATTTGGTTAACAAACAACAACTTACACCAATAATTTTGAGTATCCAACTAATTGCTTATCTAAGTTGTGGGCATTATTTTGAGTTTTAGTTCCCAACACCTGCAAGATCCTACGGATTCTAACCTTGCATAATCCCCTATTACCGCCTATGCTTAATCTATACCGAGTCAGGAGTGTAGAATGTCGCCCCAAACCTTATATGATAAACTTTGGAATAGTCACATAGTACGCGCGGATGCGGACGGCACCGCGCTACTGTATATCGATCGCCACTTGGTGCATGAGGTAACTTCACCCCAAGCCTTCGAAGGTCTGCGTCTGGCCAACCGTAAACCCTGGCGCGCGTCTGCCAATTTGGCTACTGCGGACCATAATGTACCAACTACTAAAATTGAATTAGGTATTGCCGATCCCATAGCCAAGTTACAAGTGGAAACATTAGCAGCTAATTGCCGCGCTACTGGTATTACGGCCTTTAATATGGGAGATGTACGCCAGGGAATTGTGCATGTCATTGGACCAGAGCAGGGGGCGACCCTACCTGGGATGACTATAGTGTGTGGTGATTCGCACACCTCTACCCATGGTGCTTTGGGTGCTTTGGCCTTTGGTATCGGAACTTCCGAGGTCGAACATGTGTTGGCTACTCAATGTTTGATTCAAAAAAAATCCAAGGCGATGCGCATTACAGTGACTGGTAAATTGCAGGATCGGGTTACCGCGAAGGATTTAGCACTGGCCATCATAGGCCGCATCGGTACCGCAGGTGGTACTGGGTATGTAATAGAATTTGCCGGTCCAGTTATCGAAAACTTGAGCATTGAAAGCCGTTTAACTTTGTGTAATATGGCAATTGAGGCCGGCGCGCGCTCGGGTTTAATAGCTGTAGACACTAAAACCATTGACTATGTGCGAGGGCGGCCGTTAGCACCGACGGGGGTAAATTGGGACCGGGCGGTGGCTAGCTGGCAAACCCTACACAGTGATCCGGATGCGGTATTTGACCAGGAATTAACCCTGGATGTAACCACATTGGCCCCTCAGGTTACCTGGGGTACCTCTCCGGAAATGGTAATTGCTATCGATGAGGTAATTCCCGACCCTCTGGCCGCATCTAATCCTACCCAAGCTGCTGGTATGGCTAGGGCCTTGGAATATATGGGGATTACGGCGAATGTCCCTATTGCGGAATTACAATTGGATAAAGTTTTTATTGGCTCCTGTACCAACTCACGTATTGAGGATTTGAGAGCTGCCGCGGCCCTGGTACAGGGTAGGAAAGTAGCAGCGAATATTCGCCTCGCCTTAGTGGTTCCAGGTTCTGGACTAGTTAAACACCAGGCGGAACAGGAAGGATTACACCAAATTTTTACGGCCGCAGGTTTTGAGTGGCGGGCCCCGGGCTGCTCTATGTGTTTGGCTATGAATGCGGACCGGCTGGAACGGGGCGAACGCTGTGCGTCGACCTCAAATCGTAATTTCGAAGGCCGGCAAGGGGCCGGAGGTCGTACCCACCTAGTTAGTCCGATAATGGCCGCCGCCGCTGCTATTGCTGGACACTTTGTGGACGTTCGGAAATTCTAATTTTAGCTATACTTGAGTGCCATACTCTAAACATTGTCAGAGGTAAGCGTGGACCAATTTACCAAATTTACTGGGGTCGTATGTCCATTGGAGCGTGCGAATGTGGATACCGATGCCATTATACCCAAACAATTTTTGAAGAGCATCTATCGTACCGGCTTTGGGCCCTATCTATTTGATGCCTGGCGCTATTTGGATGTGGGCGAACCCGGCAAGGATTGCAGCACTCGTCCGCTTAATCCAGAGTTTATCCTCAATGATCCAATCTACCAGCAGGCCCAAATCTTACTCACTAGAGACAATTTCGGCTGTGGTTCCTCACGCGAACATGCCCCCTGGGCCCTGGCGGATTACGGTTTCAAAGTGCTAATTGCCCCGAGCTTTGCCGATATCTTCTTTAACAATTGCTTTAAAAATGGCATTCTCCCTATAATATTACCCAATAGTGTGGTGACTGATCTGTTCACGAGTGCGGTCGAATTAGCACCGCTGACCCTGACTGTCGACCTACAGAATCAGCAACTATTGATGCCCCAGGGTGCAATTATCCAGTTTCCGGTAGATGAGTTTCGCAAACGCTGTCTGCTAGAGGGCCTAGACGACATAGATTTGACCCTCCGCCAGCGGGCTGTGATCTCCAGTTATGAGCAACAGCACCACCAGCAGGCGCCCTGGTTATGTGGTCAAGTGTAATTATTGAATTGAGGTAATAGTGTGACTTCCAGAATATTAGTGCTACCCGGTGACGGCATTGGACCCGAGATCGTACGCGAGGCCGTTAAAGTCCTAGAGGTATTGCAGTCCACCCATGGTCTGGATATCCAGCTGGAATTTGGTCTGGTTGGAGGCGCGGCCTTTGAGGCAAAAGGTCAACCGTTGCCTGCGGAGACTATGCACCAGGCCCGAGCCGCCGACGCCATTTTACTAGGAGCAGTAGGCGGTCCCCAGTGGGAGGCCTTACCCATTCAGTTACGTCCGGAACAGGGTCTCTTAGGCCTGCGGTCCGGGCTGGAGTTGTTTGCCAATTTGCGACCAGCCCGGTTATTTCCGCAACTAGTAGCTGCCTCCACCCTCAAGCCGGAGGTGGTGTCCGGTCTAGATCTGATGCTAGTACGCGAGCTAACCGGTGGCATCTATTTTGGCCAGCCCCGGGGCGTGCGGACCCTGGAGTCAGGGGAGCGCGAGGGTATTAACACGTTGGTGTACCGGGAGTCGGAAGTAGAACGCATCTGTCGCGTAGCCTTCGATATCGCCAGATTGCGCCAGCGGCGGGTGTGTTCGGTAGACAAAGCGAATGTGTTGGAGTGTACCGAGATGTGGCGTCAGGTTGCAATTAAAATAGGTAAGGAGTATCCAGATGTTGCTTTGAGTCACATGTACGTAGACAACGCCGCGATGCAGTTGGTGCGCGCGCCGCGGCAGTTTGATGTCCTGGTTACCACGAATATGTTTGGTGACATTCTATCCGATTGTGCGGCCATGCTCACGGGGTCCATTGGTATGCTACCATCCGCATCCTTAGACGCGGAAGGTAAGGGCATGTACGAACCTATCCATGGCTCAGCCCCAGATATTGCTGGAAAAAATATTGCTAATCCATTAGCTACAATTTTGTCGGTCAGTATGATGCTGCGCTATACCTTGAAGCGCGCAGAATTAGCAACCATACTAGATAATGCAGTACAAAGGGTATTAGATAAGGGTAAACGTACCGCTGATATTCAAAGCCCTGGTTGCCTAATAGTCAGTACCGAGGCTATGGGAGACGCTGTGGTAGCCGAGTTAAAATAGTAAGATAGTAGATATAGAGATAATTACACAGTTGTGCAGGTAACTAGTTCGCAATTTGTCAAAAATAACGGTTAATACTTGAGATCAAAAGGCTATTGCTATGGCGAAGGTAGGATTCATAGGCTGGCGAGGTATGGTGGGTTCGGTGCTCATGGAGCGCATGTTGCAGGAGGAAGATTTTGCCCTCATTCAGGATCCTGTATTTTTTTCTACTACCATGGCCGGCCAAGCAGGCCCAAATATTGGTAAATCCATTCCACCGTTGCAAGATGCTTTCAATCTAGAAGCTTTAGGTAACCTCGATATTATTGTTACCTGCCAGGGTGGTGATTATACTAATCAAGTTCATCCGCAACTGCGTTCCCAGGGTTGGAATGGATACTGGATCGACGCTGCCTCAAGTTTACGCATGGCTGACAATGCGGTCATAATCCTGGATCCAGTAAATCACGTATTGATAACTAAAGCCTTAGCCGCGGGGATTAAAGATTATATCGGTGGTAACTGCACAGTAAGTCTTATGCTCATGGCGATTGGCAGCCTGTTTCAGGCCGGACTGGTAGATTGGGTGAGCACCATGACTTATCAGGCTGCTTCCGGCGCTGGTGCTAAGAATATGCGGGAGTTGCTGGAACAAATGGGGTTTATCCATAATGCAGTTACTGACAAACTACTTGATTCTGATTCTCCAATCCTGGAAATAGATCGGACCGTAGCAGCGGTCTTAAGAAGTGCTGATTTACCTCAGAATAATTTTGGAGCCGCCTTGGCTGGCAGTCTGTTACCATGGATTGATAAAGAACTACCTAATGGTCAAAGCCGTGAAGAATGGAAAGGATTGGTAGAAACCAATAAAATCTTGGGGCGGCAAAATTCCCAGCAAATCCCAGTGGACGGAATTTGTGTGCGTGTTGGTGCCATGCGCTGCCATAGTCAAGCCCTAACTATCAAACTTAATCAAGATATACCAATATTCGATATTGAAAAATTGTTAGCCTCGGCACACCAATGGGTGCGTGTGATTCCCAATACCAAAGCTGCTACTACACAATATTTAACCCCAGCCGCTGTCACTGGCGGTTTAGATGTCGCCGTGGGTAGGCTGCGTAAACTCAATTTAGGTGGTGAATATTTAGCAGCGTTTACCGTAGGTGATCAGTTGCTATGGGGGGCGGCGGAACCACTACGTCGCATGTTACGTATATTATTACAAATTTAGCCACAAAAATAAAGGGTGCGCCAAGTGCAAATCAGGCGCATTACGTGCAAGATTGCTATTAGGGTATGCTGAGCACATTATCCTGACGCGTAAATGTTCAATATGGGGTACGGCGTGCAATGAGACATATTTACCAACAATCGATATTTAACCCAGATAATGCACTTCTCCATATCGGGCGTGCCCTCTAGTATCATTTGATAGGGATAGGAATAAGTGGGATGTTTAAGAAGATACTCTTGATAACACTGATCCTGGTTGCGTTTGGGCCTGCTGTCAGCTTGGCTGTAAATGTAGGTGATATAAGAGTTTTATCCAGTTTGAACCAGCGCTTGTTAGCAAACATAGACCTAAACACAGCCGGTGTTAGTAGTACAGAACACATCAAGGTAAACATAGCTTCAGCGGCTGATTTTGCCAAAGTTAACCTAGAACGCCCATTTGTTCTGACAAAAATTAAAATTACGATAAAAGATACCGGACCAAACCAGGCAGTAATAGTATTAGCCTCTAGAAACTTGATTAGAGAAGCATTTTTGAGTTTTTTGCTGGAGATTAATTGGCCCAAAGGGCGAATCTTAAGGAAATTTACAGTTTTACTAGATCCAGCACCTGAACCCAGTGCTGCTGAAGAACCTTTGATAGCCAATCCGGGGCCAGTTCTGAATCAAACTACGGCTCCACCTCCAAATCTACAGACTAATCCAGTAGTCCCCGCACCCAAGGTAACTGGTAAGTATATCACCGTGCGTCGTGGTTCTACGTTACTTGGTATAGCTCATAACGTCAAGAAGGCTGGGGCGAATATAAACCAAGTTATGCGGGAATTATTCATTAATAATCCTCAAGCATTTGTTGGTGGTAATATAAACCGCTTAAGATCGGGAGTAAACCTGTTGGTTCCCGATTCCGATATTATGGCAGTACGTGCAGCAACCCCTGGACCGGATAGCGTTCAAAACCCCTCTAATCCCAATACCAGGAATTCAAACGCTGCCGATCGCTTGCAATTGGCAGATTCCAACACCACTCAAGCAGGCGCCAATGCCAACAGTTCGGACCAAAACAATACTGACTTAATGAGAGTGCAGGAGGCTAGCGAGGCTAATAGACGCGAAACCGAAAATTTGCGCAACAGGATAGCAGAGCTGGAAACTATACTGAGTAATGTTAGTGAACAACTCAAAACGATTACCACTCAACGTGATAAACTACAAGCTGATGCCCAAACGGCTCAATTAGCGCAAAATAAACCCCCTGCATCCGTTACGCCACAACAGCCAGTAGTAGCACCAGTTGAGCAAGTTGCGGTGGTAAATCCCGAACCTGTCCGGCCAGTGCATCCTGAGAATACCACAGCTCCTAACCCAAATCGGCCATCTGCCGCTAAACCTCAAGTACCGCAGGTACCAGTTGTGATTAAGCCGCCGCCGGCGGAGCCTAATTTTTGGACAGATTTCGATTTTATTTTCAACTGGCCATCTTTCAACCTGCCAACTAGCTTACCGACAATAGACGAATTTTTGAGTAATACCACTTATAAAATAGCCCTTGGAGGTCTTGTGGTGTTTATTTTAGGTGGTGTAGGACTATGGTTATGGCTTAAACAGCGTAAAAATGTTATTTACTTTGACGCAGATTCACAACTAGTGCATCCTGAGGATGATGTAGTAGATCCACATGCTAACAGCTCTACAGTTATCGATTCGAGCATTATAGACGGTCATGATCAACCTACAGTTAACGATAGGACAGGTGGAGATGAAACATCATTCGTAATTAGTGAGTTTCCGCCAACTGGCATGACGACACAATCGACTACTGGTGAAGTTGAACCTGAACACGAGGTCGATGTATATATTGCTTACGGACAATACCACCAGGCAGAGAGATTAATCAAAGATACCTTGGAAAAAAATCCGGCCAATATAAGTTTAAAATGCAAGTTGTTAGACATATATTTTGCGATGCGTAATGCTGAGGCATACGTTAAACTAATTGAAGAATTACACGCTTCTGGTATGCAGCAGAAAGAACCCAGTGTTTGGAATCGAATATGTTCCATGGGCCGAGATCTGGCTCCGGATCATCCCTTGATGCAAGGATCTGATCTGCACACAGAGCCTAGAGGTGGTCGCATTAATACCAGTCAACGCCTTAGTTCCGAAGAAGATTTAGCCCAAGAAACCGTCCTTTCTGAGATGCAACCGGAACCAGGATCAGGTAATCGATATACCCCCAGTCCCGATGTAACTGTGGCAACCGCACCTAGAAGTAAGGACATTGAGGTCGAAGAGCTTTTTGACAAAGATGAAGATGTTGTCAACGTGCCTAGCATTGCGCTTAGCTCAGAACCAATAGATCTAGGCCCAGTAGCCGAGGATGCAACATCTAAAGGTTCCCATCCAGGTCAGGATTTAGCACATGACCAAATCGGTATCGATCTCTCTAGCGAGCTTGGCGAGCTAGGTGATTTACATAATATTGATTCAATTCCAATGCCAGAGGATGTACTCGACTCTGAAGCCCTGGATGAATACCTGAGTAGTGATAGTTTGTCTGTTTCAGGTAACGATGATTCTATAGGATTAGATTCTAGCGACATAGACGCTAGTGCTTTGGGTGCGCTAGAAAACTCTAAGTATGATTTTAACCTAGATAGTATAACTCCTGATTCCGATATATCCATGAATTCAATCCCCATTGAAGAGTTAATTGCAGTGGATAGCGTTAATAGCCAAGATAGCCAAGCGGATAGTGGCCAAATAAATATTGAAGGTGGTGACACAATCGGAACTAACCTGGATTTAGCGCGGGCTTACATAGACATGGGTATCACTGACGAGGAGACAAAAAGGTTACTAGAGGAGGTAATACAAAAGGGCAATGCCAAACAACAGGGCGAGGCCAAAGCACTGTTAGCTCAATGTGCGTGACTATTGGGATAGTATTATGCGTATTGCTATGGGGTTAGAGTATGATGGTAGCGCGTACAGTGGTTGGCAGCGTCAGCGGGCTACGACCGATACTATACAACTTTGTGTGGAAAAAGCTATTGCTAAGGTAGCCAATCACCCAGTAGTAGTGCACTGCGCTGGTCGTACTGATGCTGGGGTACATGCACGGGAACAGGTAATACACTTTGACACCACAGCTCAAAGGTCAGATAGAGCTTGGGTGCTTGGCTGCAATACCAATTTGCCTCAGGATATAAATGTAAAATGGGCACAAACTGTGCAAGATAACTTTCATGCTCGGTTCTCGGCCATTGGTCGCCATTATTGTTACATGATCCTAAATAGTCCTACCCGCTCTGCTCTGGCACGACAACGCGCCCTATGGACCCATAAGGATTTAAATGTTGATCTGATGCGACAAGGTGCCGATTATCTAATTGGGACGCATGACTTTTCATCCTACCGTGCCAAAGGTTGCCAAGCCAAACATCCTGTGCGCACCATCAAATATATAATCATACATACTCAAAAATCTCTTATCAATATTGAAGTAGGCGCCGATGCGTTCCTGCACCATATGGTACGCAACATAGTAGGGGTACTTATCGCTATTGGCAGCGGTGCTAAGAAACCAATTTGGGCACAGCAAGTATTACAGCAACGTAATCGTGCTCTAGCAGGTGTCACAGCACCTCCTTATGGTCTATACTTGGTAGCAATAGAATACCCCGAAGACGCCCTGCTACCAGTTTAGATGGCAAACTTAAGAATGGTGTGTAGTGTTTATCCCTTGCAGCATGCAGTGTGTATTATCGGTTTTGTGGAAACTCTTGTTTTAGCATAAAATTTTCTAAAAAGTACCTAGTAACATGATAAATATAAGCATAATAATGAGCAAACAAAATAAAGATGTAAAAAACAAAGGCTAGAATTATGGCAAGCAAAACATCAGCTCCAATTAGACATTCTCAAGCCACAGGGGCCACCCGCACTCCAGCACCACCTGTCAATGCTGGCTCTAAGTTCTCAGGTTTGGCCAAAAGACTTGTTGATAGTGAGCTTGTAAAACCAGAACTAATTGAAGAAGCTCAAGAAGTAGTTTCTAAAAAAAAGATTTCATTAGTACGCTATCTAGTATCACACAAGCGCATTAACGCGCTAGAAGTTGCCATGCATGCCAGTCAACAGTATGGCCTGCCGCTGCTAGATTTGTACGCAATAGAAATTAAGGATGAGATCAAAAATTTAATTCCTGAAAAATTGCAGCGTAAATACCGCATTTTACCACTATATAAACGCGGAAATATCCTGTTTGCGGCGGTATCTGATCCTAGTGACCATTCGGGCGTAAATGAAATTAATTTTCAACTCAGTCATGCCAAGCTCACGCTGCAAATGATACTGGTTGAAGAAGATAAACTAGCACTGTCTATAGATAGTGATGATGATGTAGTTTCTGCATTGCCTGCCATCACGGATGATGATCTTAATCAACTCAAGATAGCTGATGATGAAGGTGATAAAGACAACTCGACAGACGTTAATGTTGAAGACGAAGCCCCCATCGTCAAATATGTGAATAGAATTTTAATGGACGCCATTGTTGGCGGTGCATCCGATATTCACTTTGAGCCTTATGAAAAGACCTTTCGAATTCGCTTTCGACAAGATGGTATGCTCAGTGAATTTGCTTCCCCACCACAAAATCTGGCTGGGCGCATATCCGCACGACTTAAGGTGATGTCAAGGATGAACATTGCCGAGCGTAAATTGCCTCAGGATGGGCGGGTCCGACTCAAGCTTTCAGCCCGCAGGGAAGTAGACTTTCGGGTAAATACCCTGCCAACCCTGTATGGCGAGAAGGTGGTATTGCGTATTCTAGATGCTACTACCGCTAAATCTGGTATAGATAAGTTGGGTTTTGACGAAATTCAGATGCAGCACTTTCTACGTGCCATAAGGAAGCCATATGGAATGGTTCTTGTAACAGGGCCTACTGGTTCTGGCAAAACCGTAAGCTTATACTCAGCACTCAACATCTTAAACGAACCTAGCGTTAATATTTCTACCGCTGAAGATCCAGTAGAAATCCAAGTTCCTGGAATTAACCAGGTCAACGTAACAGGTAAGCTCACCTTTGCCGATGCCCTAAAATCCTTTTTACGTCAAGATCCTGACGTTATAATGGTTGGTGAGATTCGTGACTTGGAGACGGCATCTATAGCAGTTAAAGCTGCCCAAACCGGGCATATGGTACTCTCCACTCTGCATACCAATGATGCTCCCCAAACCTTAACTCGGCTTGCCAACATGGGAGTTCCTCCCTTTAATATTGCCTCTGCGGTACTACTAATCATGGCCCAGAGGTTAGCTCGCAGATTATGTGAAAAGTGCAAGCAACCAGAGGATGTCCCTAAAAACATACTATTACAAACTGGATTTACAGAACGTGATATTCGGCAAGGTTTTACTGTGTATAAAGCGGTAGGTTGCCCGATGTGCAAAAAGGGTTATAAGGGTAGGGTGGGCCTGTTTCAAGTCATGCCAGTATCCGAGGAAATGGGAAGAATTATCATGCGTGGAGGTAATTCTTACGAACTAGGTGATCAAGCGGCCAAAGAAGGGGTTATTAACCTGCGTGAGTCTGGTCTAAACAAGGTTAAACTGGGAATAGTTAGCCTTGAAGAGCTAAATAGGGTAACCCAAGAATAATTGTAAAATTAGTACAATTGCATACCTTACGATAACCATAGATTTAGGCTGGTAGGCCTTAGTTGGTTGCTTGTTTCGTTTCAGTTGTACTGGTTGCTATTGAAGTAGGTAATTACGCATTAACAGATGTATTGAATAGAATAACATTACAGGAGGCGCTCGGTTTAATATGGCTCCCAAAGCACCTACCACTAAGACTGTAAAGCCGCCTAAAATTTATACCTACGCCTGGGAAGGTGTGGATAAAGGTGGTAAAACCCTCAAAGGTGAAGTTAAGGCTTCTAGTGTATTAGAAGCACGTAAAGAGGCTCAACGTAGTGGCGTAAGGGTTAAAAAGATATCCAAGAAAGCTGAACCGTTGTTTCAAAGTAAGCCCAAAATTACGCCCAAAGATATTGCCATCTTTAGCCGTCAACTAGCTACCATGATGAGCTCAGGCGTACCCATAGTGCAGGCCTTTGATATTGTTGGTAAAGGTCATGCAAATGCCAGTATGCAGGACTTAATTTTAGGAATTAAGGCTGAAGTTGAAGGTGGCAACTCACTGGCCAACTCCCTAAGGAAAAAACCCCAATATTTTGATGATCTGTTCTGCAATCTAGTTGAGGCCGGTGAAAATGGCGGTGTGCTAGATAGCCTACTAGACAAAATAGCCACCTACAAAGAAAAAACCGAAGAAATCAAGGCTAAGGTAAAAAAGGCTATGACCTACCCAATCGCCGTAATGGTAGTTGCAGTAGTTGTAACCATGGTGTTATTAATCTTCGTTATCCCTAAATTTAAGGAATTATTTGACGGTTTTGGCGCTAAATTACCTGAATTTACCCTCATGGTAATAGGCATGTCAGAATACATGCAAGCCAATTGGTGGATTGTATTGGGAACCGGCTTTGCTATTGGGTACACCTTTAAAACTGTCCATCAGCGGTCCGAGCGTTTTCGTGAATTAGTAGATATTGGAGTATTAAAAATACCAGTAGTAGGTGAGATTTTGGAAAAATCCGCGATAGCTCGTTTTGGACGTACCCTCTCCACTATTTTTGCAGCTGGTGTGCCCCTGACAGAAGCATTACAATCAGTAGCTGGAGCCACTGGTAATTTTGTATTTTCTAGTGCCGTGATGCGGATGCGAACCATGGTATCTGAAGGGCAATCCTTACAACTAGCCATGAAACAACAAGAAGTATTCCCCAATATGGTAGTACAAATGACCGCAATAGGCGAAGAAGCCGGGTCATTAGATAAAATGCTAAGTAAAGTAGCAGATTTTTACGAAGCCGAGGTAGATAACGCCGTAGATGCCCTTAGTTCCCTAATGGAGCCCTTGATTATGGTGGTAATTGGAGGCATGGTAGGCGGCCTTATTGTTGCTATGTACCTGCCAATCTTTCAGATGGCCAATGCCGTTTAACACCCATGTCCATATTGCACCCTAATATACTACCAATCCCAGATGTAATCCTAAACACTCCGCAGGTTTGGTACGCGCTCAGTGCGGGGTTGGGATTACTGGTAGGCAGTTTTCTCAACGTCTTAGTATACCGCCTACCGCTGATCTTGACGCGACGTTGGACCCAGGATTGTACCGAATTCTTGGGTCACGTCACCCCGCAGCACACCCTAATCCCAACTACTCTCAGTCTGGCCCGCCCTGGATCCCATTGTCCGGAGTGCAAACACCCGCTCCAGCCTTGGGAAAACATACCCATCCTTAGTTACTTATGGCTAAGGGGGCGCTGCTCCGCCTGCAATACTGGAATAAGTTTACGTTATCCACTAGTAGAAGCCAGCAGTGCCGGGGCCGCGCTGACTGTTGCTATCTGCCTCGGACCCACCTGGCACGCCGGCGCCGCTCTAATCCTAACCTGGGGCTTGATAGCCTTAAGTCTGATAGATTACGACACCCAATTACTACCTGATTACCTAACCCTACCCTTGTTATGGCTAGGATTACTGGTCAACACCCAGTCCCTATTCACCACCCCGGAGGCCGCCATTTGGGGCGCGGTTCTGGGATACCTCAGCCTGTGGCTAGTATTTAAAGTCTACCTCTGGTTAACTGGTACCATCGGCATCGGTCACGGTGACTTCAAACTGTTAGCCCTGCTGGGGGCCTGGCTGGGTTGGCATAACTTACCGCAAATAATATTCTTATCCAGTCTAGTTGGAGCCGGCGTCGGTACAATTTTAATCCTAGGTTACGGCCACCAGCGTAATCAACCCATACCCTTTGGACCATTTTTAGCCGGGGCGGGTTGGATTAACTGTCTCTGGGGACCCACTATCAACTCCGTATACCTAACCTGGATGGGACTCAGTTAATGCTAGTGGTCGGCCTAACTGGTGGTATTGGTAGTGGCAAAACGACAGTCGCTAACCACTTCGCCGCTCTAGGCGTTCCGATTATCGACGCGGACATCCTAGCGCGCGCACTGGTGGCCCCGGGCCAACCTGCGGTGCAGGAGATAAAGTTGAGCTTGGGACCACAGTTTATCGACAGCAGCGGTAATCTGGACCGAGTCGCCATGCGCAATCTAATCTATCAGCAGCCCCAGCAGCGCCGGGTCCTCGAGTCCATACTCCATCCCAAAATTCGGCGTTTGATGCTAGAACGGCTCCACAACCTTACCGGTCATCCGTATGCAATATTGGTAATACCACTTCTGATAGAAGCCAATCAGACCGATCTGTGCCAGCGGATATTGGTAGTCGATATACCCGAGTCCGTACAACTAGCCAGAATCAAACTCCGTGATGGTTACAGTGCTACCGAAATTCATAATATTATGCACAGTCAATGCCACCGCTTCGAGCGCCTAAACCGGGCGGATGATATCTTAGACAATTCCAGTCCTCACAGTACATTAGGACCCCAAATCAAGGCGTTGCATACTAAATATCTGACCCTAGCCGAATACTCCACGCCGTAGGACCTGTTAAGCGCCACTGGATACTCTTAACCTATAATATAAGCATGTCAATTGTAACGATCAACTACACGCATAACCATAAATTGCACTGGTAACTTATTGTGTCCACTCAACCTACTGCATTTGAGCACCCATTAAACGAGAAAATTAGAATTTTTCTGCGCCTAGAACATCTATTCCAAAAAATGGACTATTTTTTGTCCAAGCCTGAAGACTGGGCCACCCGCACTGCGATAGACGTATTGATAGATATAATCAGTGTCGTCCAAGTCGACATCAAAGGCGATGTCTTAAAAGAACTGGAACGTTACACCGCAGTCCTGGAACATGTTGGTCAACAATCAGAGGTCAATGCGGAAGCCCTCAAACAAGTTTTGGATGACCTCAAAACCGCCACCACCGAGGTGCGGGCACTCGATGCTCAGATCATCCATAATCTAAGATCCAACGAATTTCTAAAATCTATTACTCAACGCACCAGGATCCCAGGTGGCAGTTGCAGTTTTGACTTACCGCATTACACATACTGGTTACACCAACCCATCGCCTATCGCAAACTACAAATAGAGAACTGGATGCATGGTTTACTTCCAATACGTACAAGTATCAGCCTATTACTCTCTCTAATCCGCAACAGCTGTGATCCCAAAACCGTAATTGCCAGCGACGGCTTGTACCGTGGAACCTTAGACGCTCAGCTACCAGTACAAATGCTCCGCATCCAGATTGATCCGGACCTGGCCCTCTACCCAGAAGTAAGTGGCCATAAACATAAATTTAATATCCGATTTCTAGAATTTAAAGATACCTCACCACCAGAACCTACTAAGCGCGAGGTAGAATTCGAATTAACCTGCTGCATCTTCTAAAAATATAAAACATAAAAATATAAAAGTTCTACCGCGTTGGTTTAGGCAGACCCGTACCATGAACAGACCACTAGCCCTAATTATTGACGACGAACCAGACATTCGCGAACTCCTAGAAATGACCCTAGGGCGCATGAATATCGATACCATTGCAACCCCCCGACCTAACCCAAGCTAGACAACAACTCGCCAGCGGTACCATATTCAACCTATGTCTAACTGACCTACGCCTACCAGACGGCAGTGGCATAGACCTAGTAGAAGAAATTGGGACCAAATACCCCAATCTACCTGTTGCAGTTATCACCGCCTACGGCAGCATGGAAACAGCCATCCGCGCCTTAAAAGCCGGCGCCTTCGACTTCATTACCAAACCCATAAACCTAGACAACCTGCGGCAATTAACCGCCGCAGCCCTCAAACTAACAGCATTCCGTCAAGACACCCCCTCCGCAACAACCAGTATCATCAACAACCCCCAGCAACTTCTAGGCATATCTCCTGCAATCCAAAATTTACGCAAATTAATAAGTAAATTAGCACGCAACCAAGCCCCAGTACATATCACTGGCGAATCCGGAACCGGCAAAGAACTAGTCGCCAAACTAATTCATACCCAAGGACCACGCCGCGACGGCCCCTTTGTAGCCCTAAACTGCGGCGCCATACCCACCGAACTAATGGAAAGCGAATTTTTTGGACATAAAAAAGGCAGCTTCACCGGCGCCACTACCGACAAACAAGGCCTATTTCAAACCGCCGCAGGTGGAACCTTATTTTTAGACGAAGTAGCCGATCTACCCCTGCATATGCAAGTTAAACTACTACGCGCCATCCAAGAAAAAACCATCCGCCCCATCGGTAGCCAACACGAAATCAGCACCAACATCCGCCTGATCAGCGCCACCCACAAAAATATTGCCCAACTAGTAACCAAAGGCAATTTTCGCCAAGACCTGTTTTACCGTATCCACGTGATCGGCATAGAACTACCCCCATTACGCCACCGCCCCGAAGACATACCCATCCTCGCCAAACACCTCCTCCAACGCTTCGCCACCCAAAATGGCACCACTATTCCAGTATTAACTGCCGAGGCCTGGCACGCACTCAACAACCACCCATTTCCCGGTAACGTCCGCGAACTATCCAATATCCTGGAACGAACCATCGCCATGTGCGAATCCGGCCTGGTTCAAGCCTCCGACCTCAAATTAACCCCACCTACCGACACTCAACCACAAGCTACCAGCCAATCCAATTCAAAACCCCATGAATTACCAACTAATAACGGCAATCCTCCAAACCCCCTAGACCCACCTATACCCCCTCCAAACAACGAAACTTTAGGCCTCGAAGCCTCCCTAGAACAAGTAGAACGTCAACTAATTGCCAACGCCTTAGAAACCACACACTGGAACCGAACCGCCGCCGCCAAAATGCTAGGAATAAGTTTTCGCGCCCTGCGCTACCGCCTGCAAAAACTAGGCCTCGAAACCGAATAATTTCCCAACCCTACTACCTAAATTCCAATTACCACCACATAACTAGCCACTACGACAAATTTAATTTAGACTTACAATTCCTAACATGCTCTAAAAACCGCAGCGTCCAATGATGTGCACTCACATCCCGCAAATGAGTAAAACCAGCAATCAAATTTTTATAAATAATCCCATCACCAACACCATCAATACCACTACCCCGTATCACCCTCCACGCAAACCTTAAACCAGACCCCAACCCCTCCAAACGCGCATAATGAAACTCATGCGCCGCAACCTCAGCAACCCCTCCCCCCGGCCACAAATGCTCTACCGTATCCTGCAACCGCACATAACCACGCCCCTGCGGCCGAGCATACATCACCGCATCCGCATCTATAACCCCAACCATAGCACACACCCTACTACCCCAAATAATATTGCGACAAAGATACATTAACCCCCCACACTCCGCATATACCGGATACCCCCGCTCAATATAACCAGCCATAGCCTGGCGCATCCCAACATTAGCCTCCAACATTTCCATACTAGTCTCAGGAAACCCACCCC
>JXSN01000167.1 GCA_001276605.1 Achromatium sp. WMS2 | reverse complement strand
CAAATCTGTTGAGTTATTGTTAATTTTCGCCCTGGTAACTGAGCTTGAATCTCCATATTCAGTGCATCAATATGTGTTTCAATGAATGGTAATGGGGCGATAAAAAACACGGGAATTTCTCCTGTTTTCGAGCTAACTTATTCTAGCATATTCTGTCAAATTTTAAAAACTGGATTATCGAGGGAAATACTTAGCATTAGGCGGAAAGGGAGGGAGTCGGCCTGTAAGCCGGGTTCTGTATGTGCTGCCGTGGAGCAGCTCACGATGGTCATTCATCTAGGCAATGCGTCACCGCATTGCTCAAGCGACCTACCCAGGGATGATGTGGGCCACATCATGGTCCCTTTATTTGGTCTTGCTCCGGATGGGGTTTACCTTGACTATCGATGTTACCACCGATACGGTGCGCTCTTACCGCACCTTTTCACCCTTACCAATTAACCTGGTTGCGGCTAACTGGCGGTATTTTTTCTGTGGCACTGGCCGTGAACTTGCATTCCCCAGGCGTTACCTGGCATCTTGCCCGTTGGAGCCCGGACTTTCCTCTACTGTTTTGATTGCTCAGCAGCAGCGACCATCCAGCTGACTCACCTCTGTAGCAAGTTTATATTAAAACGTGGATGCTGTATAGGTGCTCATTCGCTAATCTTTTGATAACGAAAGCCCCATACTCTAAGCTTTCCGTTCGCTCATTTTAAAAACCAATTATCCAGATTGTTGCCCAAATCTTTGATGCATAAAAAAAAGCTAAGCAGCTCCAAGATACGCAATTGCTACATTCCTGCATTTTGTATATGATTTATTGGTCACAATATTTTAACTTAGCTATACCAGATATACCATACTTTTTGTAATTTTGAACGTCGAGGTTTAAAACCCCAGCCCGATCCACTCTAGCGTGTCAGCCACCATATCACTATGCCGGTGATGCATCCTATGGGTATGGTGATCCAGCCCGCGATGATTAGAGACCAGAAGGCGAATACTCCTATTGCCCACATGCTATTTATGGGATCTATGATTTGAGAATCCGAAACAGCATAGGGAAGATTGGATATCCAGTGTACTAAAAACATGGTGTACCAGGCCACAGGATGGCTTAAGGTACCGATCAATGCACCGCTGCCAGCGGCTCTCCAAACCGAGTACTTAGTCCTGAGCAACGGTCCCCACACCCATGGTGTTATGATACCAGCCGCAAATGGAGCGTTAAATGCCATCATACCAAAAATTTCTGGATCATTAGCGATAAATACCGCCACAAGGACCACTGCTAAAAACGCAACTCCAGCAAAGGCAAGGGCGACACCAATTGGGTGCGGCAGTTTAGGATTTAGTTGGTCACCTGTGGTATTCATGTTGCGTCCTACGGGGTCTTGAAATGGCATATAAATCATAAAATAATATGATTAGTAATGATCCAGCAATCAAATTTAGTATACAATTGGTAAACAGCTAACCTTTTAAGTATCGTTACCTCTATGAACAGGTACTGGTGGCACCTGCCACGATTGCATTCCATAATCACGAACCAGCTTATCCGTAGAAAACCTGCTACAACTTGCAGTATTCAAGATAGAGCTGCGGGTCCAAGTATCCTGATCAGTCCAAAGTGTATCGATCTGACGTTGCTTAGTCATATAGCTAGCAAAATCGGCTATCACAAACGGTCCATCCCAATTCAACAAAACGTCCACTAGTGGCAAAAAGCGACCGGAATCACCATTGAAAAAATTGCCTTGGCTAATAGCATCTATCGCAGTGCGAAGTTCAATATTTTGCTCATAATAATCACGCGGTCGATAACCTTCGGCCCGTTGGTTGCGAGCTAAGCTTTCCGTCAAACCAAATGTAAACAAATGTGAGGCGCCGATTACGGACTGTAACTCCAAATTGGTGCCATCAGCTGTACCAATGGTAATAGCCCCATTGACAGCAAACTTAATGCCACCAGCTCCTGACGACTCCTTGCCAGCAGTAGTCAATTGTTCCGAAAGGTCTGCTGCTGGATAGATGCGATCCGCACATCTAACACCAAAATTAGGCAAAAATACTATATGCATCTTAGTGTTTGAGACGGGATCATTATTGACTACCCTGGCCACCCCCAATATCAACTCTATCATCAATTGCGCTAAAAAGGCGCCCGGGGCTGCCTTACCTGCATAAATCCAGGTCCGAGCTGGAAAATCTAATTCTGGATTATCCTTAAGTGCCAAATAACGACTGATTACATGCAATATGCTCAAATGCTGACGCTTGTATTCATCGATACGCTTGATTTGTACATCAAACATACTCTCAGGATTCATTTTATGGCCAGTATTGGCCAAAATTTCCGATGCCAAGAAATGCTTATTATGCACCTTGATTGCACGCCACGCCATCCTAAAATCAGAATTTTCAGCCCATGGAACAAGATCCTGCAAATACTCCATATTGTGCAACCAGCTACCACCGATTGTATCCGTAATTAACTGGGTTAACCTTGGATTGGCCAAAAATAGAAACCGCCGCGGACTAACACTATTATTGATAGGCACGAACGTCCTGGAATTAAGTTTATAGAAATTATTTATTACCGAATTTCTAGGCTCCTTTTTACTAAATCCTACTATTCCACTAATCCGATGACTAGCAACGCAAGCTAAGTTTACCAACCGCACTCTTCTGCCACCTTGCTCATCAATTAAGGATAAGGTAGCAATTTGTTCGTTGGTAATAGTAGGATCGTGGCGTAATTTGCTTAAAAAGCGGTGATTAATCTCGTATATTATATCCAAATGCCGTGGTAACAGGGATCCAAAGACATCAATCGGCCAAGACTCTAGCACCATTGGCAATAAATTATAGCCAGTATACGAGGTTGCACTGTATGTTAAATCCCAAGCTTCATCCCAACCCAGCTTATGCTTATCCAGCAACAAGCGCATTAGCTCAACTATGGCTAAGGCCGAAAAGGCATCATTGATTTGAATCGCAAAGGTTTGATTTAAATCCCTCAGGTTATTATTGACCTGTAAATGAATGCGAATGATATCCTGTATAGAACATGACACTAGGAAATAATATTGCTCCAAACGAGAACTGCGATTTTGCACCGGTTCATCTTTGAGATAGAGGATTTTGCTAACTATTTCAGTCATAGCCTTTTGTTCTATGGCCCGCTGATAGTCGCCAAAATTGAACATCTTATTCTCAAACTCTTTATCTGCCTCCGCAGTCCACAGACGCAGAGTATTGACTGTGTTGACACCGTGTCCAGGTACTGGGGTATCGTACGCAATGCCTTTGACAAAACGCTCTGGAAACCAGCGTACCCTTTGGGCGCCATCGGCATCCAAATAATATTCAGTGCGGCCGCCAAAGCCCACCTTATAATTATACTGCGGGCGTAACACTTCCCACGGATTACCCAAGCGTAACCATTTTTCAGCCCGTTCTACCTGACGTCCATTAATCAACTCTTGTTTAAACGGCCCTAGCTCATAACGAATTCCGTAGGCAATAGTTGGAATTTCCAAGGTAGCCAAAGCATCAAGGGTGCAAGCGGTTAAACGACCTAATTCACCACTGCCTAAACCAGCTTCAGGTTCACAAGCCAGTAATTCCTCAAGTTCCAAATCTAGGCCAGCCAAAGCAGTTTGGATTTTAGTTTCTAACTGTAAACTATTAATAATATTGCGTAAATATGATCCTGGGACGTATTCTGTTGCTAAATAGCATAAGTAACGCTTAGCGGTGTTTTGATGGGTAGCTTGGGTATCTAGCCAACGTGGCGCCAGATGTTGGCGGACGGTCCATGCCAAGGCCAGATAATAATCATTCATAGTTGCCGTGGTTAAGGTACACACCCTTAAGTGGCACAAGTTTTCTAAAAATCGTTGTAAAAAAGCATCTTTACTCCCAATCGGCTTGTCCGCTGTAGTCGACACTGACATACCTTTATCCATAATTGATTTAATCTCGATCTATCTAGTCATAGCAGGCCGGGCTGCACATTGCAATCCAGAGCAGAGTATAGCTATATTAAATTGTCAATATTAGATTACTTGATGCTGGGTTTGCAATCCCAAAATAACAGGAACCTATCTCAATAATACAGTTTGGGTGTAACATATTGCTTGAATTTTAAGGATGAAGAAACATAGCAGAGCGATTTGAAGGTTTGAGTGATTCTGAGTGGCAAATATTTGCTGATTTATATCCTACTCCAAAAACATACGTAAACGAGGAATGCCACCAACAACCATCAGTTCGGTCATTTTTGTAACTACTTGTTATACTTAAAAATGTGATATTTTTGCCTAAATTAGCATTAGCTTATATATAATACAATGAATTTTAAGCTTTTATTTTAAAAATGACCGAGCCGAGGGATATAATGTTATTATAATTACGTTCTGGTAAGGATCTATGGTTTCCTTTTCCACACATGAGTATGGAAACAATCAGTAGGCATGGAGTTTGGTAGCCACAAGTCCT
>JXSN01000166.1 GCA_001276605.1 Achromatium sp. WMS2 | reverse complement strand
CTCAAGCCTCAAGATGGGACGTTAGCTCAGCGGTTAGAGCAGGGGACTCATAATCCCTTGGTCCGGGGTTCAAATCCCTGACGTCCCACAACTCCATAAGAGTAGACACCATCTCACCAAGCATCTCCGGCAGATGCGGCATCAGCTGTGTCAGACTATTGCACCTTCATCCCACGCCTACAAAGCTTATTGCCTAAAATTCGTGCTATTGTGCCCCAGGCCCAGGTTTTAGTGATAAATGATGGCTCTACTGATAATACCCAGGAAATATGCAATACTTGTGCTGGTGTGGAAATTTTAAATAGGGTCTATGGTGTTGGTAATGGAGCTGCGATTAAAGCTGGGGCCAGAGTTGCAACTGGAGACATACTAGTTTTTATGGATGGGGATGGCCAGCATAATCCTGAGGACATTCCGCGTTTATTGGAAATGTTAGACCATGGCTACGATATGGTGATTGGGGCAAGGGATCAAGGATCTCAGGCAAACATAGCCCGCAGTTTGGCCAATGGTTTATACAATCGATTGGCGAGCTGGATGGTGGAACGGCATATTCCGGACCTTACCTCTGGATTTCGAACAGTTTATGCCAATAAATTTCGGGAATTTCTTTATTTACTACCCAATGGTTTTTCCTATCCCACCACCATAACCATGGCCTTCTTCCGCGCTGGTTACCAAGTCGGTTACATTCCCATACACGCAGCACAACGTACTGGCAAAAGCCATATCAGGCCCTTGCATGACGGTTTAAATTTTTTACTCATAATTTTTCGCATTGGCACCTTGTATTCGCCGTTAAAATTATTTTTCCCGATTAGTATGCTATTTGCCATTTTAGGCTTGGGGCATTATTTATATAAATACATATATTTTCATAAATTTACTAATATGAGTGCCCTACTGATTAGTATGGCAGTGCTAATATTTATGATAGGTTTAGTATCCGAACAAATTACCAGTCTCATATATTTGCGGAACAAGGATTAGCACACTAAATTCATCTAAACCCCGAGTTTTGGATGTTAGCGACTATGCAAGAACTTCATACATATTCCCATAAATCATAGCACATGCCCTTACCAACCAGTCCCTTGAACAACAAAATACAGAACTTAAATTCCACCCTAGTAGCTGGCGCTGTTTTTGCTATCGCCATATTAGTGTACATGCCTGGCCTATCGGGCGGTTTTTTATTTGATGATTTCTACAATATAGTAGAAAATTCAGCGCTGCGTATCGACAGTCTCAGCTGGTCCAATCTATTGCAAGTTGTGCAATCTGGGGAAGCTGGCCCCCTGGGACGGCCGGTCAGCATGCTCAGTCTAGCCATCAATTATTATCTAGGTGGCCCCAGCACTTACAGTTACTTAGTGGGTAACCTGATGATTCATATCATCTGTGGGTTGGTTGTGTACTGGCTCACAACTTTGTTACTTGCAGGTTACAATCAGCGCTCAGACATACCACTTAATTCAAAACTTAGCACCTGGCTCGCCATATTTATAACCGCTGCTTGGTTATTACACCCCATAAATCTTACTGGGGTATTATATGTGGTACAGCGGATGACAAGTCTCGCAGCCCTATTTAGTTTCCTGAGTTTGGCTTTGTATATCAGAGGCCGCATCCAACAAATGCGAGGTCAACGCGGTTGGCCCTATATGCTGCCAATCTTAATTACTGGACCATTAGCCATACTCAGCAAAGAAAATGGGGCTTTAATCCCTATATTTATGCTACTTAGCGACTGGTTATTATTGGACTTTCAAGCCAAATCCCAGGTGATACGCCAATTGTTACGCTGGGGTTGGTTATTCTGCATAGCTTTGTTCGGACTCTTTGCAGTGCGCATGCTGATTAAATGGGATATCGTAGGGGCAGGGTACATAATTCGAGACTTTACGCCCATGGAACGACTGCTTACTGAGGCTCGAGTAATTTGGATTTACGTGGGTTTAATCATATCTCCTGGCCTGTCCAGGTTAGGCATCTACCATGATGATATTCCACTGTCAACTGGTATCATAAACCCGCCTGAAACCATAATTGCAGTGTTAGCACTTATCCTGATGATAGGCAGCACATTGGTGTGGCACCGTCGGTTACCATTTTTAGCTTGGGGAATACTATTTTTCCTAGCTGGCCATAGCATGGAATCCACTATAATACCACTTGAAATAGCCCATGAACATCGTAACTACTTGCCTGGATACGGTTTATTACTAGGTAGCTTTGGTGAAGCAGCTAGATACAGCTTTCCCTTAAAGCGTATATTAACCAAATTGGCCATGCTATGGCTATTTGGCATAACCATGGTAACTGGTATGCGAGCTAGCCTATGGGGCCAACCAGTAGAGCATATTTTAACCAATGAGCGCTACCATCCACAATCAGTGCTCTCAGTTTACGAAGCTGCGCTTCTTTACTATCGCGTTACTGGAGGGGCTTCGTCAGATTTGAGTAATGTTTACTATCAACAGGCCAAGTATTACCTATTACGTCTTACTCAGCTAGATCCAAATTTTCTATCAGGTTCCATAGTATTATTACGCTTGGATTCGATATTAGGACTACCAGTAAACGCCAAGCTGTACCAGGAGCTAACAGAAGAATTACGTAATAACCGCATAACAGCTTTGACCGCTAAGAATTTACAAGGTTTAAACGGATGCCAGTTGCAGGAGAGATGTAATCTAGATCCGCAACATGTGACAACCCTACTGAATGCCGCTATAAACAATAGAACCATAATGCCAACGGAACGTGCTAACTTGCTAAACGAATTGGCTATCAGATACTTAACTACTGGCAACAACTCCGAAGCTATAACTAACGTCCGTATGGCAATAGATATTACCCCTGATAACCACCGATTATGGCTTAACCTGGCTAATATACTATATTCAAACAAAGACTACGTTGCGGTACTAGCTGAACTTGACAAACTAGAGCAGCGCAACCCAAAATACAGTACACAGATGAAAATAATAGACTTACGTAAAGATACCGTTAAGAATATGGAAAGTGCTAAATTACAAACTAACAATTAAAACTACCTCAATTGCCATAGTGTAGCTAATCAAGATACCTCTTGCGGATCCACATCTAAAGCCCAGCGGATCTTACTACTAGCGGGCAAAGACCGTAATATTGCTGCAAAATTTCTTAAGAATGTTTGTAATGTTTTTCTACTGAGTGCTTGCATCAGTAGATTGGAACGATGATAACCAGCACGTTTAACCATGGCTGCTGGTGCTGGCCCCCAAAATTCTATGTTTGGCGCAGAAACAACAGCTAAGTTGCGGGCTTGCTTTAAAAACTCATCTGCCAAATCTAGGGTTGTTGCCTCAGCACGCAGCAATGCTAACGCAGTAAATGGTGGTAATGTAGCTTGTTCCCGCTCCTGCAACGCCAAGTTAGCAAAGGCTGTGTAACCATGTCTTATCAAAGTTTGTAACAACGGGTGATCCGGATTACGGGTTTGTAACACCATCTGACCTGGAATACTCACCCGCCCCGCCCGGCCCGCTGCCTGGATTATCAATTGCGCCATACGTTCGGAGGCTCGAAAATCAGAACCATATAAACCTTGATCCACATCGATAATTCCCACTAAAGTTATGCCTGGCAAATGATGCCCCTTAGCCAACATTTGAGTTCCAAGTAGTATCGCATATTTACCAGTTGCCGCATCTTTCAATATTGAATCCAAACTGCCACTACCCCTGGTACTATCACTATCGATACGTACGATACCCACATCCCCAAACAGCTTGGCTAAAGTTTGCTCCAAACGTTGAGTTCCCTGACCTACAGATTTAAGCTTATGAGAGCTGCATTTAGGACAACACACTGGATATGGTAATTTATGGCCACAATGATGACACCATAACTCGTTAGCCCCAGCATGTAAAGTCAACCGTGCATCACAATGATCACAACCAGCAATCCATCCACAAGCATAGCACATCACCACTGGTGCATAGCCACGCCGATTTAGCAACAACAGACTCTGGTGGCCAAATGCAATATTATCCCGTAATAATTTAATTAATGCTGGTGTTAAGCCCCCTTGTACCGGCACATTGCGAGTATCGATCAAATTCAACTTGGGACTGCCTGCCACACCAGTGCGTTGGGATAACTTTAAATGTGTATAACGACCTGTGAGCGCATTATGCAAGGTTTCCAACGCTGGAGTAGCCGTTCCCAAAATAACTGGACAGCCCCATTTCCAACCCCGCCATACTGCCACATCTCGTGCTGAATAACGCAACCGATCCTGTTGTTTAAAGCTAATCACATGTTCTTCATCAACTATAACCAGTTGTAATTTAGGCATAGGTGTGAATACTGCCAAGCGTGTACCCAGTACCACCTGGGCCACCCCAGTTCTAGCAGCCAGCCAATCTTGGGTGCGGGTTTTCGGACTCCGCTCTGAATGCAGTAAGGCTACGTATAATCCTACAAAGCGCCGCTGCAAGCGCTGTAACATTT
>JXSN01000165.1:0-2500 GCA_001276605.1 Achromatium sp. WMS2 | reverse complement strand
ATGTAGCCATGGCTAGCACTGCATATAGCCATATAACCATGTTTTTATAATAGTTTTTAATCTAAAAAGGGCGAAAAATCAAATAATGTTTTGCTGATTGCACTTAATTGTTTTGGAAACCCTGCAGTTAAATGTTGTCTGCAATTATTTGTTGCCAGAAGCGTTGGAATATGTTGCATTGACTGCTTGTGGTGAGCCTAGTATGGCTCCTGCTAGGGGGATATCAGTTTCGAAATTTCTGGATAATACAAAAGGTTGTCCTGGATAAAACGGAGATGTCAGAGGCATAACCCCTGCTATTACTAAGGTACCGTCGATATACCCATCATTATTAAAGTCTCCAATGCGGCCGGCGATGGTATCACCACTGTGCAATTGCCCGGCACGGTCTATTTTGACTGGACTACCGGGTAAAGCTTGGGGGATGGTTATTGTTCCAGTAGTGCCGTATAGCGGTAGCTTAATAATGCCTTTACTGCCAATACCTAGATCCAGTATCAGGTCCATTACCATTATTAGGTTGCCGTCGTCCATGGTAACCATTATTTGTTGACCAGCTAGTTTTCCGTTAGCTACCACTGCGGGTAAAAATTGCGAACCGGCTAATACAAAAGTTCCTAAATCGACATTTTCATTGATTAAGGTACCATCAGAGAGTTTGCCATCTATAGGTGGAAAATCAGCTTCAGCAGCAATATTAGGCAGGGCAGCGCCGTTGTTCCAAAATGGTGTTACGAAATCACGATCTCCGGTGAAGGCTAAGTTGCGAATCATAGCCGGAAACAACGGGGTTGCTAGCGGATAGGCGCCGGGGCCAAAGAAATATCCAGTACCTAGGTAAGAATCTTGGGTACTCCACAGGGTAGCACCTTTAACACCAGTAATATTTGTTACCATCAGTATGCTTAGGACTATTAGGTTTAATACCTTAATATTTAATGATATTTTTTTCATTTGTTGATGCCAGGATTAGTTGTAGACACCATTGCGGTTTCAGCTTCGGGAAAAGCATGGGTAGCAGTGCTAGATTGTTGGTGACGGTTGGCTGCGGTGCCTGGAAGTTTTCCGATCAAAGCACCATTGTAAGGCATGTCTGTTTCAAAGTACCTAATTAAGGCGTAGGGGGCACCCGGCATGAATATGGAGTTTAATGGTAAATTACCTGTTACTACGATGGCACCATCTAGCATACCGTTGCCGTCAAAATCGCCTAATCTGCCGCGAATTTTGTCTCCAGCCTTTAAGGATCCGGCGCGGTCGATTCCACCTGGATATCCCAGTTTGGTTTGAATCGAGGGTGGCAAAGTGGCTTCGCCGGTAGTGCCATAGAATGGGGCTGAGATGACGCCGGCTGGGCCTATTCCCATGTCGAATACTATGTCCATAGTCATGATCATAAGGTGATTATCCAAGAGGACTGAGATTTGTTCACCTTGATGGGCACCGCCACCTCCAATTCCTACCAAAAACGGGGAGCCACTTAATTCAAATGGTCCCACATCAGCATTTTCATTAATTGGGGTTGTCCCATCGCTAAAATATCCATCTGGATTATCTGTAGTAGCTATTTCACCGCGGACGTTGGGTTCAGCAGCTCCATTGTTAAAAAATGGGGTGACAAAGGTGCCAGCTGAGGTAAATGCAACATTGCGAATTACTACATCAAATAGTAGGGAGTCGGCTAATCTACCTGGTCCATAGAATATACCAGGTCCCATAAAACTATCTTTGATGCTATATACGGTAAACGCGGCTGCGGGATTAAATTGTAGTGTTAGTGTACTAATGATACTGATGATTATATTACGGATATACTTGTTTTGCACAATATATTACCTTGAGGTTAGAGTTTGTACTTGGCCATTACGGACGATTTGGTAGTGATTGGCAATCGATATAGTACCCTGGTCTGCGACGGTGCCATCTGGCCAGCGGATAGTCACATGCACGTTGGTGCCTACTTGTTGGGGAATACCAAAGTGTAGGGTATAAGGGCTATGTCCCAAATATGATCCACGTGCTCTAACTGTTTCGCTGCTGGACCAGGTGCCGTTACTAAGTGTTACTTTAGCACCCAAAGCTTCGAGGTTACTTGTTGTATTATCTTTTAAATCAATTAAAATGGAGCGTTGACCGCCGGTAGTATTCCGCAAAATAACCGGAGATCCGCCATTTACTGATACTATGGCATCAATATCTTTATCGCCATCAATATCTCCTACCGCTACGCAGCGTCCTACCATGGGGTCGGTGATAGGCTTACCAGTTAATTCTGCAAGGCTTTTGAGCTTGCCATCTTGTTGAGCTATAAAGATATCGAGCGGTTGTTGATAGGTCACAGCTGATTGTACTTTTTGAATACTAGGCTCAATATGGCCATTTACCAAGATTAGATCCTGTTTGCCGTCGTTGTTAAAATCGGCAAAATGGGTGCCGAAGGTTAAGCGAGGTAGGGTTAGTGTGGCTATGCCCAATTTTTGAGCAGAATCTATGAATAAAT
>JXSN01000164.1 GCA_001276605.1 Achromatium sp. WMS2 | reverse complement strand
TGCAAAGCCACGGCTACCGCAATTGATAGTTTCCTTGTCACTGTTTTGCGCAGGGCAGGGTGAATAAGTTCCAGGCCTTTCCTGACTTCATCCGCCATGTATCCGACCGTTCCCATTTTTTACAAATTCCATTATTCTTTGTACAATTGATTTATTATATACTAAAGTGATAGGTGGTAAGGCTACACCCTAACTGTACGTAACATGGGAACGACTAGCACCAATGGTCAACAAATAGTGGTAACAGATACGCTCCCTTACATGCTAAATTTTGTTAGCACTGGGGCCGGCGGCAGTGGTTGGAACTGCAGCGCCAACGGCGCAATTATAACTTGCGCTACCACAGCTAATCTTGAACCTGGTCAGGCTGCACCCATAATTACCATTCCGGTACAGGCCGTCCGTGCTGGAACCTGGATTAACCTTGCTACTGTCGAAGGTGGTAACGAACCTAATAGTGCTACAGCCAACAACACTGCCACCGTGCCAGTGGTGGTAATAGCCCCCACCAATGATCCAGATATTGCCATTGTTAAAACCCAAACAATTGAAGGTGAGTTTACAGTTGGTAATTATTATACTTATACAATAAAAGTACATAATCACGGCCCAGTTGCAACCTCCGGGGCTATAACCGTAACCGATGAATTACCCAATTTATTTACATTTTCCGCAACCAACTCCGGTGGCAACGGCTGGGACTGCACTGCTAAAGGCAAAAAAGTTATTTGCAGCAATGATATAGTGCTCAATAATGGTGACTACGCTCCGGATTTAATGATCGAAGTCTTCGCCACAACTGAAGGTACTGCCGAAAATGTGGCCATAGTCAGAGTACCCAACGAACCTCAGAGTAATTGGAGTGACAATACCTCCGATCCGCCGGTAAGAACTGTAGTGGGCCGCGCTGCCAAGGTATCAGGCGTGGTATGGCTAGATGCCAATCATGACCATATACATCAACATAACGAACCGACGATGCCTGGTTTTAAAGTGGAGTTATTATGTGAAACCCGCTACGCCACCCCCATCGGTGGTTGCAAAAAAGATCGATCGCGACTTGCGACCAGAACCACTGGTGATAGTGATCAATACTCGGTAATTCGTGTCACTCCTAACCCCACCTTAGCCGATGGTGCCTACTTATTTGATAACATCCCCCCTGGATCTGGTTATGCCTTACGCTTTCGTTATGCTGTAACTGGCGAACCGGTGTTAGGCAGCCCTGTAGACGGTGAATATGGCCAACAAGTATCCCATGCCGCTGTGTCGTTAGGCATGATATCCGATCTTGAATTTGTTGAAGACGACAATATTGTCGAACAAAGCCTCGCAATCCAACCAAATGGTACCGTATACAATGCTTTAACCCGCGAACCCGTAGCCAATATTCCAATTACCCTCCATGGACCAACCGGATTTGATGCTGCAATTCACACCGTAGGTGGTACAGCGAATATGACTACTGATTCCGGTGGTAATTATCAATTTATTATGGTGCGTGACGCCCCAGCCGGCGAATATACCATAAGTATAGCAGCCTCTAGCTACCAATTTCCTTCCAAGTTACTGCCAGTAGGCCCCGCCTTAGTAAGGCCGACTCAGAATTATCTTACTCTGCATCGAGTACAACCCAATGTCACACCCCCTACTGCCAATGAAGACACTACCTATTATGTCCGCATGATATTAGATCCTAGCGTCGATCCGCCAGTGGTTAATAACCATATACCGGTAGATGTAATCAACGCTACGGAGGTGAATGGCCTCGTCATCAACAAAACCGCTTCCAGAAACACCGTAGAGCTAGGAGACTTTTTAGACTATAGCATAACTTTGCAAAATCTAACGAAAGTAGATTTACACGACGTGTATATCCAAGACCTGTTACCCTTTGGGTTTACTTACGTCAAAGGTAGTGCCCGTCTTGACTCCAAACCCCTAGCTATTGAACCCGTGCCAAATTCACGTATGGATTTTGCCATCGGCAACCTCGACAAAGACAGCAGTACCACCCTCACCTATCGGGTGCGCATTGGACCCAACAGTATGCAAGGAAATGGCACCAATCGCGCTTATGCCTGGGGCCGCGATAAAGATGGAAAATTATACCAATCCAATGTTGCCCATGCCAAAGTCAAGATCCAAGCCGGAGTCTTTACCGAAGACGCCTTCGTAATTGGCAAAGTCTTTCTCGATTGCAATCGCAATAGAGTGCAAGATAAAGATGAACTAGGAATTCCTGGAGTAAAATTAGTTTTAGAAACCGGAGTTGCTGTCACCACGGACGAAGAAGGCAAATACAGCCTCTACGGTCTGAGTGCCCGTACCCACGTACTACGACTCGATACCACAACCTTACCCCTAGGTGCTAGATTATACCCCATCTCACGCCGCAATGCCGGCCGCGCTGATAGCCGCTTCCTAGACTTAAGCAAAGGTGAACTACATAAAGCCAACTTTGCAGTAAGAAGCTGTACGCGCTCCCTAATTCGCAGAATTTCCAATATTAAAAAACAGCTGCTGGCAACCGGAGGCCAGGACGAAGCCAGTCGCACCCTGCAAAGCAATTTTAACTACGAGCCTAACACCACATACAATCTTGATACCCGCGGCCAACCCGCCGCTGGCACCGTCGGCAGCAACCTGGGAACCAACACGCAACCGGATAACCAACAGGGCTTTAATGCCGTAATACCAGACGGACCACCTATAGCTCCGCTCGCCGCCCCAACCCCATCCCTAGGAGCTAGCGCCCCGCCGCCCAAACTACCAATTGAGGACATGTTACCCAACATGGACAATCAATTGGCCTTTATTGGACTCAACGATCACGATACCCTGCCGTTTCCCCAGACCAATGTGGTAATCAAAGGAGTTGCTGGTGGCAAACTACAGCTTACAGTTAATGGTGAAGTTATACCACCATCTCGAGTTGGTAGAAAAATGCTTATTAGTGCCAAACAACTAGAGGCTTGGGAATACATCGGCGTAAATCTCCGACCTGGCACTAACACCTTAATTGCCCAACAACTAGACCCCTTTGGTAACATCCGCGGTACTGTCCAAATCAGTCTGATTGCACCCGACCAACTGGGTATTATCCGCTTAGATGTCACCGATACCCCCTATGCTGATGGTAAAACCCCAATTTCAGTCAAGGTAAAATTAACTGATCACAACAACGTACCTGTAACCGTACGTACTCCCTTAACTCTGGAAAGCACCCTTGGTCGGTGGCAAGTTGAAGACCTAAATCCCAAAGAGCCTGGGGTGCAAGTATTTTTAATCGGCGGTACCGGCGAATATTTGTTGATTCCTCCAGATCAAGCCGGTGAGAGCAAACTGCGGGTATCCTCAGGCATTTTAGTTGCCGAACAACGTATGGTGTTTTTATCCCCATTACGTCCCATGATCGGCGCTGGCGTCATCGAAGGCGCAATACGTTTATCTAACCTTGATCTGAGACGGCTCACCCCAGCTCGAAGGCGGGATGGTTTTCAACAAGAAATTACGCAATTTGCCTTTGGCGCAGGCAACAAAACTAGTGGTGGTATCAGAGGTGCCCTCTATCTCAAAGGCAAAGTTAAAGGCAGCTACCTACTTACCTTGGCTTACGATTCTGAAAAAACAACTAAAGATCGCCTCTTTCGCGATATTCAACCCGATGAATATTACCCCGTATATGGTGATAGCTCAGTACGTAGCTTTGATGCCCAATCTAACAGTCGCCTGTACGTGAAAGTAGAACGCGGCCGCTCCTTCATCCTTTATGGTGATTATACCACGCAAAGTGACGACAAAGCCCGGAGTTTAAGCCAATACAACCGTAGCCTTACTGGCATCAAGCATCATTACGAAAATCGTTGGATCCGCAGCAATGTCTTCGCATCCAAAGACAGTGCCCGCCAAGTAATCCATGAATTTCCCTCCAATGGTACCTCTGGACCTTTTTACCTGCCTTTTTCTGGGCACATGGTAATAAATAGCGAACAAATAGAGGTAATTACTCGCGATCGCAACCAACCTAGTGTCATCATCAATACTGAGGCTAAACAACGCAATATCGACTATCGCATCGATAGTTTTACCGGTCGCATCCTATTCAATGCCCCTATTCCTAGTCGCGACGGATATTTAAATCCCATTTATATCAAAGCTACTTATGAAGTAGACCCCGGCGGCGTTACCTTCTGGATCTATGGTTTTGACGTTCAAACCAAAGTTACCAAATGGCTCGAAATTGGCGGGGTCGCGGTTAAAGACGAAAATCTGGAAAATCCATCTACTCTCACCGGGATAAACGCCACCGTGCGTTTAGGTACTAAAACTTTCGTTACTGGTGAATTTGCCCAAACCAAAAATCAACTAAGCGGCACTGGTCATGGCGAGCGCGTTGAGTTAAACCATGAATCAAGTAAAGTACAAGCTAGAGTTTATGCGGGGCGTACCAGTGCTGGATTTGACAACCCTTCAGCTAGCCTGAATAAAGGTCGTAGTGAGGTATCTGGAAAAATCAACTACAATTTGGCACC
>JXSN01000163.1 GCA_001276605.1 Achromatium sp. WMS2 | reverse complement strand
AAAATTATACGAAAACGCTTACACGGATAGCACGCGGGGTATCTCAGTAGCTGAAGTGGTTTAGTCAAGTGCTATGATAAAATTAAATTGTGTAAAACTCAATAATTATCCTGAGTTTTAACATTGGGTCATGTGGTTAACTTGGCTGCAATGACTATCGACTAGCGGGTCCTTTTCTTTTCGCCAATACTCATAGTCTTTTCATAATTTTCAGGATTTTTTGGGTTTTCATCTTCATAATTAATTGATATTTTTAGGTAATATCTCATTATTCCTATGATATCTCCGTCCTCTAATGGCGTGTTTTTATGTACTAGCTCGTCATTTAGGTAGGTCCCATTGGTGCTATGACAGTCCTCTAGCATGTACATACCGTCTAGTTCAAAAATACGGGCATGTAATTTTGATATCCCAATGTTCTCTAGGCATATATCATTACTTTCCATACGTCCTATACTTATTATGGTTTTTTCACTCACGAAATTATACAGGGTACGCCCGGAACAAATCACAGTAATCGAAATCATATCTAACCCGCCCCAATTTGATACCAGGAAAGCAAAAAATCTTATGCTTAATTAGAACCTAAAAATATAAATTAGCAACAATATATATAAATAATATGGTCGGCATGACTGGGGTTTGGAAGGTGGCATACTTTGCATAAATATTTCATTCTAAATACCCTTACCAATCACACAGGTTGCAAGTGTGATGGCAACTATACTTGGCGTATTCATGGTTTCATCTTACCAAGTTCCCACAATTTAGCATATTTGATAAAGGTATTGAAACAACCAATGCTAATATGCACAAGGCCAGGTATTCCATCCAGAAAGCCGAGTTTCAGTATGTACATACGGATGAAACGCCATAAGGGGTTAATAATTAAATTAAACATGTGAGCATGTTTGCCGTTTTGCCACATAATTTCAGCTTGCAGTTGCGTGTAATGGTTTTGCTTCGCTAAATAGTTTAGCAAAGAACTCGCTGATTCATGACATAAATCGCCTTTAATCCAGCCTGTATTCCCAGAGACAATTACTTGTTCATGCACTGGTCTATCCTGCCAATTACCATATTTACGATTGAATAGGCGCAAGTGTGGGTCAGGATAGCCCTCCCCATACCACAGCCAGCGTCCTAGGAAGCGGTTGCGACAATTCATGGTATATCCAGAGTTAGCTGGATTTCCATTTGTAAATAGGTTTTGAATCGCAACCGCTAATTCATCACTTAGCCACTCATCTGCATCAATAGAGAGGATCCAATCGTGACGGGCTATCTCTACTGCATAACGCTTTTGCGCACCGTAACCTGACCAGGGGTGATATTCAACCCTGCTGGCTAGGCCTTGAGCCATGCTAACTGTGTTATCGGTGCTTCCAGAATCTATTACCAATATTTCGTCAGCCCAGGTAGCTGACTTGAGGCAACGCTCCAAGGTGGCGGTGGCATCTCTAGTAATGACGGTAACGGTTATCGGTGTACTCAAAATTTTATGCCTTAACAAAATGACTGTTGATCGCTACCCCTATGATACCAAACTGATATGGAATGTATCGAATAGGATAGTAGTATATATCTTTCTCAAAGATATGCAGAGAAACACACTCAAGATCATTACATTCGTTGCAGCAGAGTATAAAATTTTGTGATCGAGGACTTGATTTCAAAGAACATAATGACTATCATAATAACAGAATTTACTAATGCAGTTGCAATAAGAGGCTGCAAGTTCTAGAGTGGCAAGCATCCCGCGGCTACAGGCTATGCTGGCACCGGGGGTACATGGTACCAAATCTACTGGGCAGGCGTGCGCCGGGACTTCGGGCTTGACTTTGCTAACTTAATTGCTTGCTACTATTCTCTCACAAAGGGGGGCACAATGAAAAGGCTGATGCTTGCCGCTACTATGACCCTATTGCTGGGAACGGCAACCAACACAAGCGCTTGGTGGGGACCATTTGGTGGTTACGGTCCCTGGGGTAATGGTTGGGACAATGGATGGTTTGGTGACGGTTTTTTTGACTTTAATATGAGCTTTGGTGGTTGGGGTCGAGGTTGGGGACGGGGTTGGGATTACTACGACCCGTATTGGGGTTATCCCTACTATGGTTACCCCTACTATGGTGGATATCCTTATTGGGGAGGTTGGGGTTACCCATATGTGTTACCGCCGGTTGCGCCAGCTGCCCCGGCTGCTAAAGCTGATAAGTAGGTAGAGTAACCATACACGGCACGGCTATACGCTTAAGAAGCATGGCCGGTGCCGTTTTGTGCTCTGTGTTTTGGACGTTTCGATTTACTTTTTAAACTCTTACTTGTAAACTAACCCGCGCTGCCTTCCAGTCTTTGGAAGGGCAACTCTTGGTCCCGACGTATCTCGAGCACGTCTTATAGCCGTTCACAATTAATAACCAGCTATAACCTGCGGTTATTGGGCTTGCTTGCCGATAGAGCCTGTGCAGTATAGGTTAGAGAGCTGACAACCTTAATGTGGATCGGCTATCTTGCTGATCCATACTGTTTTATTGCATTTAGCCACGGGTGTGATAGATAGTCGTGCTGGTTTTATGTCTGTCTGTAGCTATTGAAATTAAGTCCAAATATTAAGAATTTATCATGAAAACAAGATCTATGTTAACAATGTTTCTGTTCGCATCCTGTGTGCCAACGCTGAGTCAGGCTTGGTGGGGACCATATGGCGGTGGGTACCCCTACTATTACGCCCCACCGGCTGCTTATTGGAATAGGGGTTATCCACCCCCTGGACCATATTGGGGTTATAACCCTAATTACGGTCCCGCGCCGGCCTACGCTGCGCCCTATATGGGATGGGAGCAACCTATGGCAGCTCCACAGCCGCCAGCTGGGCCTTGGGGACGTTATAGTTTGCCAAAAGATGCGCCTGTCCCAAGTGATACCCAGAAGGCTTTTGATAATCTGGATATTAGCCGCCAGCAGGTTAGAGCAGCTGCCGAAGCTAGACGTAAAGCCTTTGAGGAGCGGGTGAAGGCTAGACGTGCAGCTATGGAAAGCGGAGATTATATGTGGCGTTATCCTTATGGTCCTTATGCGCTACCCGCGGCCAACGATGGCCAACCTCAGGCTGATGCAAACGCACCGGCGGCAAAAGTGCCTACTGCGAAGGCTGATGCTCCTAAGACACCGTAGGATTATAGCACGCTTCCGTTATACATAGCAATTTCCATATTACCCCCTTTGCCACCACTGCCATTACGGTGGTGGTGTCAACAAGTAAGTATATTAAGGCCGCAGGTGTATGATGTATAACCCAAACCTAGGTCTTTCTATACTTAAAATCAGCCCTAAAGTATCTAGCTTGCGTACTTTCTCCACCTTGACCGTTTCATTCGACGTGATATGCTGTAGGTCGCAATTTTAGGTATTATTTATGATATGCTCATCTCCGGATTATACTTTTTGTGACTGAACACCTACGTAACATCGCCATAATTGCCCATGTAGACCACGGCAAGACCACATTAGTGGATCAATTATTGAAGCAATCTGGAACCCTGGATAGGCGTTCTGGAATAGTGGAACGGGTAATGGATTCTAATGCTTTGGAGCGCGAACGCGGTATTACTATACTCTCCAAAAATACGGCCATTCGCTGGGGTGAATATCGTATCAATATAGTGGATACCCCTGGACATGCAGACTTTGGCGGTGAAGTAGAACGAGTGTTGTCCATGGTAGATTCGGTGCTCCTGTTGGTGGATGCCGTAGATGGAACTATGCCACAAACGCGTTTTGTTACCCAAAAAGCATTTAAACATGGGTTACGTCCCATTGTGGTTATTAATAAAATTGACCGGGAAGGAGCGCGTCCCAGCTTTGTTGTGGATCAAGTATTTGACCTCTTCGCACGCCTAGATGCTAGCGAGGCCCAACTGGATTTTCCTGTAATTTATGCCTCTGCACTCAATGGTTACTCTAGTTTGGATAGTAGTGCCCGCAGTGGTGACATGACCCCATTATTTCAGGCCATAGTGGATCATTGTCCAGCACCGTCCGTGGATCGGGACGGCCCGTTCTGTATGCAGATCTCAACATTGGATTATAACAGTTATGTTGGAGCAATCGCTATAGGCCGCATCTATCAGGGATCTATAGCCCCCGGTAAACCAGTTACTGTGGTCAAACTCGATGGCAGTCAACACCGTGGGCGCATCGGTTTAGTGTATGGATACTTAGGCCTAAAACGTTTTGAAGTGGCAACAGCCGCAGCTGGTGATATCGTGGCCATTACTGGTATTGATGCCCCCAGTGTGTCGGATACTTTGTGCGATCCAGAAAATGTGACTAGTCTACCCCCCCTTACTGTAGATGAGCCCACGGTAAGCATGACTTTTCAGGTCAATACTTCGCCATTTGCGGGACGCGAGGGTAAATATCTTACTTCACGGCAACTTAGGGAACGATTGCTACAGGAATTAATTCACAATGTAGCCTTGAGGGTCGAAGAAGGTAACGATCCAGATAAGTTTAAGGTATCAGGCCGTGGTGA
>JXSN01000162.1 GCA_001276605.1 Achromatium sp. WMS2 | reverse complement strand
CATGTGTTGTCCCTGGTGTCCAATTCGCCTCCGTAACCAATCCAAGGTGATGCGCGGTCCACTATCGGTGGAAAATCCTATTCCGGTGCGATAGCGATTGGGTAAATTTGGAGTTAGTACAAAGTCTACCGGAACTCTGTTATCTTGAATATCATCCTGCTTAATTTGTACCTCTACTTGACGAAAATATTCACTAGCTATCAATCTTGATTGTAGTTTAGTTAATTGTTCTTGATGAAATAAATCACCAGCTTGAAAGTCAAGGTAACGATTTAAAAACTTTGGGTCTAATATATTTTGCTTAAATCGAATTTGGCCAAAACTAAACTGAGGACCGGAGTTTATCCACAAATGTATGCTAGCAGTGTTAGCCTTAGAGTCTACTGCTAATTCGTGCCTAACATATATGGCATTTAAATAGCCGGCTTCCAAAGCCCGATTTAAAATATGTTGTTTGGCTTTTTCATATACAGTTTGATTTAAATTATCACCTATTTTAATTGGCAAGCTGTGTTCAAACATTTTATCGGTGCTTGCGGGGCCTAAGATCCTAAAATCTACGGTTGCTATCTTGACAGGCGGGCCAAGTTCAATACGGTAACGTGCTATCCATCCCTTGTTATTGGATAACAAATCAGAGTGAATAATTGGGTTAAAATAACCAAATGGTTGTATGGCATTGCGAATATCTTCCGGGGCTTTATTATGCAATAAACGCAAACGTTCGGCATCTAAACCATTCTGATTTCGAAACTGATATAAAGTTAGAAATGCTAATATGTTATCTTTGATTTCCTGATCAATACCAGAGATTTCAACTTGTACTTGCGGATGTTCAACTGCGAATACGTTTGTACTAGAAAGTACTAAAATTAGCCATACAAGCGGTAAATTTAATTGCAGTATACACACTATTTTATTCAAAGTCATCGTAACGCATCGCAGCCGATGGAGATATCATCCAAGTATATGATTAGGAATTAAGTTTATTCTGTATGATACGTTTTACCGCAGGCTTTATTTTGCAACTGGGGTAGGTTCTTGAAAGTTTAAACCAATAAATAACGATATTTTAGATTTTTTAACATCTATATTTCTATATTTAGGTGAATATTCACCAATATAATGCAAATCTTGAAAAAAATTCCCAAATATGTTATTAACTGCTGTTTGATCTTGTGCTATTATAATGGCATTGCGACCACGATAATAGCCATTTGGTTTATGCAAGAAAGTATAACGCTCTGGACGCAAGGGGTCAAAACCAATTAATTGCCATTTCAAATAAAAGCTTGAATAATAAATTGTTTTAGCCAAATAAGTGCCTCTATCGGCCGTAACAAACCAATCATTATCAGGTTCTAGTGCCGCGATTTGCCGAATCTTCATACTTAACTTCCTCAAAATAGTAAACTCACGCAATGTATCTTGAGTAGGGGCAAGATCCAACCAGGGATACAAAAGATGAGTACGTAAAATGAGCTTGAGGAATCTGGATATCGGCGTTATCGGGATAGATTGATGCTTACGTAGTTATTGGTGGTTACATTCTGTAGTTGAGATGACGTTATCGGTTGGCCAATCACACCGTAGTGTAATCCAAGCCAACATCAGGCCCGATAAATAGGCAGGGGCTGGCCAGTTGGCTTCTGCTTGCGCGCCACGGCTAGTAGTCCAAGCAAAAAAGAGGATTATCGGCCACGATAACGCCATTAAGTATAAATATTCAGGGTTGCTTATACGGCGCTTAATTTTTTTTAAACTATACCCAACGCAGCTTAACCAGATTAATGGAGAAATTACAATTGCCTGCGTCGCAAAATATATCCCTAGACGCTCAGCTATGGTGTTGGTATCTGGAGTAAAACCTTTATGTAATTGAAATTTAAACGAAATCCATGCGTGCTCCAAGTTCCATATCCACACTGGTGACCATATTAGCAAAGCTAGCAATGCCCCAATCCAAGGCTCAGGGCGGCGCAGCCAGTAGCGATGCGTGGGTGCCAAAATTAGGAATAAGAGCATACCCATGACGAATAGGACCATGGTATATTTGCTCAACAGGCCCAGGCCTACGGCTATTCCCAAAACATACCAGGATTTAGCATCGTGTTTGTTAACTATTTTTGCTCCAAAATACAATGCTAACAGCCAGAACGCCAGCAAAGGGGTGTCTGGCATTTGAATCATAGTTGCTCCAGAAAATACCGGAACTAAATTTAGTAATAATAGATATTCCCAAGCTAAAATTTTAGGTATATATGGAAATAATTCACGTAATGTGAACATACCCAAAATGAATCCACCCCATAAAAGCAATAAGCCGCCGCTCCTGACCCAAAATTCTTGATTTCCAGCTACGTTAGTAGATATGGTCATAATCCATGCTATCATAGGTGGATGATCTAGATAACTTAAGTCGGGATGTTGCGACCAATACCAGTAATAGGCCTCGTCTAATCCCAATGGTAATTTGGCTATGGTAATCAGGCTTAGTAGCAACAGTATGCCTAAAATCAGCATGTACGGGATTATTGCTTTATCTTTAAACATAAAATTGCTTATTTGTCTGGAATAAACTTTAAAACTGCACTATTGATACAAAAACGTTGGCCAGTAGGCGGTGGTCCATCGTTAAACACGTGGCCAAGATGGATGCCGGAGCTAGCACTACGCACTTCTATGCGGCGCATGCCGAGACTATTATCTTGAATTAAGGTTAGGGCACCTGGAACTGGGGCAAAAAAACTTGGCCAGCCGGTGCCGCTGTGGAATTTGGTCTCGCTGCGAAATAGGGGGGCACCAGTAACTGGATCAACGTAGGTTCCGGCACCTTTGTGGTCTAGTAATGAGCCAGTAAAAGGTGGTTCCGTACCAGCAGTGTAGGCTATGCGCCGTTGTTCTGGGGTTAATAGCTGTTGGCCTAACCAATCCCAAAAACGTTGTTTATCTCCATTGTAACCAGTATAGCGACTAACCTCTTTCCCGGAGCTAAACAGTACCAGAGTAGGTGAGACAAAGACCGATTTGGCTAAAGTCCAACCCGATGGTGCCTGTGTGGAAAAAGTATGTGCTAAAGGCACTGTAGCTTGCCAGTTACTAGCAATATCAGTGTTGAATTGTTTGCAATATTGGCAATCTGTGGCTTCAAACATAATCAGTTGGCGGTCAAAATTTAGAGTGTTACCGTCTAATACGGGAGAGGTTTTTGCTATGTCCTGGGTAAAGTTAGAATCAGTGGTTGGAAAAGCTACGCCTATACCACCTAAACCACAGTATCCATTAGGATTTTTTTGTAGGTAATCTTGGTGATATTCTTCCGCCGGATAAAAAACTTGCAGCGGGGCAATCTCTGTTGTTATTGTCCCTGTGTATTTAGCAGCCGTTAATGCTTGTTGATAAATATCGCGAGTCTGTTGCGCAACTTGACGTTGATTCTCATTGGTATAGTAAATTGCACTGCGATAGTTGGATCCTACATCATTACCCTGTCTATTACCCTGTGTGGGATCGTGGCTTTGCCAAAATTCTGCTAAAATGTTTGTAACATTGGTCTGTTCAGGATCAAAGATTAATTTTACAACCTCGGTATGGTTACGGCCTTGGTGATTATATTCAGCATCTAGGACTTTTCTATACGTCGGGTTAGAAAAATCGCCACCGGCATAGCCTACTTCAGTGTCGATTACACCTGGAAGTTTGGCTAAACGTTTTTCGGCTCCCCAAAAACAACCCATGCCTAATACAATAACTTCGTGTTTGTCTGAAGCTATTGTTTGATGATTATATACCATAAGTGTCGCACCTATAATAATTGCCCAAAGGGTAGTGGTAAAGATCTTTGCTTTCATGATATTATACGTTTAAGTGGTGTATGTGGATTTTATGCTTAATGTTATTGATTGCCACGTATTTGCAAATCGGGTTAAAATCGAGTTAAAGTTTTATGATACTGAAATTTGCACTTGAATACAAAGAGAATCGTCTCAGCAGGGCAACCGCATCAAAAAAATCGCAAAATCAATATTTTTAAGCATCTGACTGCTATAAATTTGCAATAGGTGGGTATTGTAACTATTTGATTTATAAGATGGTGCATTTGCCTTGCATCGATGATAAACAGCGTTTGCTTATTCTATAAAATAACTATATGCTAATTGATTGAGCCATTTAGGTACATCTTAAATCCACAGCATCACCTGCTTACCAAATATTAGCATCAGGAACTCCATGTCCGAAGACTTAACTCAAGCCGCCTTGGATTACCATAAATTTCCACAGCCCGGCAAATTGGAAATTAGAGCTACCAAACCTCTTACCAATCAACGCGATCTTTCCCTAGCTTACTCACCAGGGGTAGCTGCCACTTGTAGGGCCATCGCAACCGATCCCCTAACCGCTGCTGACTATACTGCACGTGGTAATCTCGTTGCGGTAATAACCAACGGCACCGCGGTGTTGGGATTAGGTGCGACACTTATGGTATATAATCATCAAACAATAGCTTCAGACAAACACGAAGTTATTGTATTAGGCA
>JXSN01000161.1 GCA_001276605.1 Achromatium sp. WMS2 | reverse complement strand
TTATGAGCGTTTTATACGCTGCCGCATGAGTAAAGACAATAATTTTACTACTGGCCGCATTTACGAAAGTGTCATCCGTAAAGAGCGCCGTGGTGATTACCTAGGTGGCACAGTTCAGGTTATCCCTCACATCACTGATGAGATAAAGATTAGTATCAAGCATGGTGCGCGGAATGCTGATATTGCCATTGTAGAGATTGGAGGCACCGTAGGCGACATCGAATCCTTACCATTTCTCGAGGCAATACGACAAATAGGTGTGGAGCATGGTCACGAAAATGTGTTGTTTATGCATTTAACCTTAGTTCCATATTTACATGGTTCAGCCGAAATTAAAACTAAACCTACCCAGCATTCAGTTAAAGAATTACGCTCCATTGGCATTCAACCTGACATACTCCTATGCCGTGCTGATCGTAAACTACCGGAGGCCGAACGCCGTAAAATTGCCTTGTTTACCAATGTTCCAGAATCTGCTGTTATCTCGGCAGTTGATGTTAAATTTATATATGAAATCCCCATACTCTTTCATGCCCAGCAATTAGATGATATCGTAATCAAGCAATTAAATGTTTCAGCACCACCTGCCAATCTAGATCAATGGCATTGGGTGCTAAAACGCTTGAAAAATCCACAAGAAGTTACTGAAATAGCCATAGTGGGTAAATATGTAAATCTTACTGAAGCCTACAAATCTTTGACTGAAGCTTTGATTCATGCTGGTATTCATAACGATACTAAAGTAAATATTCGCTACGTGGACTCAGAACAGTTAATTCAAACAGGCGCTACGTTATTAAGCAATATAGATGCCATTTTGGTACCTGGTGGATTTGGAGAACGGGGCATAGATGGTAAAATCCTAGCTGCGTGTTATGCCCGCGAACATAATATTCCATACCTAGGTATCTGCTTGGGTTTGCAAATTGCAGTTATTGAATTCGCACGGGCCGTAGCTGGTTTGACTAAAGCTCACAGTACTGAATTTGATCCCTCTACGCCACATCCAGTCATAGCCATGATTACGGAATGGAAGGATGCGACTGGACGTGTAGAAAGTCGCCATAAAAACTCCAATTTAGGTGGTACTATGCGGCTAGGAGGCCAAGAATGCATACTGGAATCTAATAGCCTAACCCGTAGTTTATACCAAAAGCCAGTTATTACCGAGCGCCATCGGCATCGTTATGAAGTTAACAATAAATATGTTGCTACACTTCAAGAAGCTGGCTTAAGTATTGCTGGATGGTCAGCACATAACAAACTACTAGTAGAAATAATAGAAATACCGCAACATCCCTGGTTTATAGCTGTACAATTTCACCCTGAGTTTACCTCTACGCCCCGCGATGGCCATCCCCTATTTAATGGTTTCGTCAAGGCAGCCATTCAATACCACCAATCTAATAATTAACAATTATTTAAGGCTAATGTTATGCAGCTAGGCCCCTGGATTATTGGCAATAATCAACCGTTATTTTTGATAGCTGGTCCTTGTATTATCGAGAGTGAAGCCATGGTTATGGAAATTGCTGGTCATCTCAAAGGCATAACCGCAGACTTATCCATACCCTTTATTTTTAAGGCATCTTTTGACAAAGCCAATCGTTCCGCACTAAATAGTTTTCGTGGTCTAGGCCTAGAAACAGGACTACGCATATTACAACAAGTAAAAACGCAATTGCACGTTCCGGTTATCACTGATGTCCATGAAGATACCCCAATAAGTGAAGTAGCTTCAGTAGTGGATATACTGCAAACTCCAGCGTTCTTATGCAGACAAACTAATTTTATTCAAAATGTAGCCAAGCAGGGTAAACCAGTTAATATTAAAAAAGGCCAATTTTTAGCACCTTGGGATATGCAACATGTTGTTGCTAAAGCCAAGGCTACCGGTAATACACAAATTTTAGTTTGCGAACGTGGTACCAGTTTTGGCTACAACAATCTAGTTGCTGACATGCGTTCCCTACCTATTTTACGCAATACTGGATGTCCAGTAATTTTTGATGCCACTCATTCTGTGCAATTACCAGGTGGCAAGGGTAACAGTTCCGGTGGCCAACGCGAGATGGTGCCTGTACTAACTCGGGCTGCTGTTGCCGTGGGAATAGCCGGCTTATTTTTAGAAACTCACCCGCATCCCGATCAGGCCTTGAGTGATGGACCTAATTCATGGCCGTTGTCACGAGTACGGGAACTATTAGAAGTGGCGCTCAAGCTTGATTCAATTGTTAAACAACAGCCGTTTGCAGAAAATAATTGAATAAAATTATAATTTTATCATAAAAATTTAAAATGAAAGTTGTGCATAATAGCTAATGTAGTTAAGATATTGACCATGAGAAACATAGTTAATTTCCTAGCTCGTTCAATGACAAAGCCTAAAAAACGATATTTAGGCAGTGTTGATACATGTATTGTCGTAATTATCTAACATGTAGCTGTGATGGGTACCAACAACCAAACGAATAAATATGGGCCTTTGGTCGCCTAAATCAATACCCTTTATGCTCGTTATCATGCTCCAGTGTGGGAATGCAACCGGGGACGCTCCTGCGTCCCCACAAAAACATAACTCCAATAGTATTATGTGTCAACACACCCTAGCATCCTATCCTCACAAAAATACAATGACACAAATATTTCATGTTAATAAGTCCTATTACTACCTAAACTGGATAATATTGTGATTTTTAGATAAAATTTTCGTTGTAAGTTATGGCAAAAAATTACACTAATGGCTTTCTAATATATTATATTATTAGGATAATGATATTAAGTTACGCTATTTCCAGCAATTATAGCTATGCTCAGACTATCGAACCTATTTTTACCCAAGATAAACGCAATATTGTCAAAATGGGTATTTATATTACCAACATTTTTGAGATGAATTTCGCTGGTGGCTACTATAAAACCACGTTTTGGTTGTGGTCTAAGTCCAAGGACCAGTTTTATCCTTTGGAGCAAGATATCGAAATTATGGGGGCTCGCGATATAAAAATCAATCCCCCCACATCTTTACTCATAGAGGATGGCCTATTCTATAAAAGCGTGAAAGTTGCAGCTACAGTTAACGAAAAATGGGATATTCGGGCCTACCCATTTGATACCCAAAGGTTGAGAATAGCCATAGAGAGCACTTCTAGTGATATTTCAACATTAAAATTTGTCACTGATTCTGAAAGCTCTGGATTTGATGGCAGCATTGCCATGACAGGCTGGAAAATTGCCGGTATGGAAATAGCAACCGTCCCATATACCTATCAAACCGATTGGGGAATTGGCCATAACCGTAAATCAACATACTCAAGATTTATTGCCACTATTACTCTCAAGCGTTCTAGCCATAGGATTCTTGGTACGGCATTTTTAGGTTTTTTTGTTGCCAATATTCTCACCGGAGCGGTACTGCTAGTTGAGTCCTTTGCCGCCACCAGAGCTGCCATCCCTTTTCTCGGACGTTTAAACATAGTAATAGGCTCCCTATTTGGTGCAGTAGGTAATAAATACATAATCGATAATGCATTACCGGCATCCGATGCTATTACTTTACCAGACTTAATCCAGATTGGCTCTTTTTTAGCTATTGCTGTATCCTTACTTACGGTTATCGTGGCAGAAATTCTAGATCGTTTAAAATACCCAGGGGATTATGTGAATAAATTTGCTAGGATAAATACTCTCATTTACATTGTTTCTCAGGTTGTTGCGCTCTCGTACCTTGCTTATGACCATATGTATGTCGTGCCTTGATCCCCCAGGGTGTGTTGGCATACATATTATTGTAATTACATGTCGTGTAGATGTGATGGGTACCAACAACCAAGCAGATAAATACGCGCCTTTGGTCACCTAACTTAGTATCCTCTATGATTATTCCCACACTCCAGCGACCTATAATATGGATCGCTCTCACACACTAGCGTGGAAACTTCCCTGGGGCCGCCCCTGCATCCTCACAAAAACATAACCCTAATAATATTATGTGTCAACACATCCTGGTAGCATTAATTTATGTACAATTTTTATGCTAACATAACGTGTGTATGCTAATAATAGCCAGTATTAGTTTAAACTAAATAATTAATATGAGTTTATTACAGTATATGAATTACCAATTTAAGGAATAACCAATGGAAGACCGAAAAAAACTATTTGGCTTTCAGGCCATAGTGGCATTTTTCTCTGTATGTTTAATGAGTTATATTACATATTTACCCCCAGCAAGCATTCCTAAATTGGTGATTGCTCCCTTTGGCGCTGTATCCCTAGTTTTATTTTTGATATTTGTATGGAATAAGGTAATAGAGGATCTAGGAGACGGCGGTCATAGTTGGTTTGCAATATTAAGTAGTGTCGCCATTCTAGTGGTGGTGGGGGCAGGAATGTGTTACTTAATAGCAAAGCTAGGTGGAAGGCTAGCCCTGGATAAAGCGGTATTTTTTAATTCTATGTTGCTTGGAGCCATAATATTTATGTTCCTTAGAATTCGTAACATATGGACCATGGCAATGATAACTGGGATAGCCGAAGGAGTGATATTTTATAGTGTGTTTTTTTCGAATTTATGA
>JXSN01000160.1 GCA_001276605.1 Achromatium sp. WMS2 | reverse complement strand
TTTGGTATTACACCATGGGACAGGCTTTTAAACATCTGTTTAGTTTTCGCGGTATAGAAAAAAAACATATTGCTTTACACCAGACCTACCAAGAAATATTTGAAATGATGGCCGCTCAGGCCAACAAACCTGTATCTTTTATGGGAAGATTATTTGAGACATCATCACGTAATGTCGGAATGAGCGATGAATACAAGCACTTGCTGAAGGAAAAGGCCAAAGAATTAGAGCAATTATCATATAGCGTGATAAAAAACTTGAATGAATTAGAATCGATCATTCTAATCATGTCAGATGAGCAAATAGCAACCACCATTGGTACAATATCTAGTTTAAATGCAGAATCCACTAAAAATAATGGTGCATTACATAATAAAAAGGTAATAATACCTGGTGAACTACATAAGCAGTTAAAAGGATTATTACATCAATATATTGGTCCAATTACCAATATTTTTTACGAGCAAACCAAGCAAAAATATCTCAAGGATAACACCAATGAGGATCTGGATGATTTTATTGTGCAACTTATAGTTGAGATTCCCGAGGCCAAACAAAGTGAGTTTCAGCGTCAAGTTCAAGAAATACTCAGAAAGTATAAAGTTAACTTTTAATTGATAAGCTCATAAATACCCACATGCAACTGATGGGTACCAACCAATCTAGGGGAATAGTGGTCTATGCCACTAGAACTCGTACTTGCATCCTTGTTGTTGTTTTAGCATGGAAACGCGGCCGGGAGATATTTCAGTATCACCATAAACTACGCAGTTACAATAATTTTTACCAAGTCAGCCAAGACCGAATTATCCCACCCAATGTTTATTCCATGGGTTGGCATTACCGATCCACAATTGCAAATACCTGCAATTGCTACTAACTGATCGTCTAAATATATCAATGGAATATAAGGTCTTAGCCAATTGGGAATAGCATATTGAGGATATAAATCGCGTATCTTATGTTTTTTACTAGTATTAGGCAATTGACAACGCTGGCCAGTGACCGCAAATCTTATGTTTAAAGCTAAAATATCATTAGGTGCTAGCACATGATGTGCAATAGTTGTATACTCGCAGCGTAGGCATCCTAAACCAGCCGGCAAAACAGCCACCGTGTTACTTAACCAGGGTAATACTGTATCAGTACACTTTGAAGGTAATGGAGCCATGATAAAGATATCATCTCGATAGCTGCGAATTTCAGTTTGCGACCAAGCCACCACAGGCCAACGATCTGGGGCGGCTGTCAAAACCTCATTTCTTATCTGTGCCAAATGTTTATGATTAGGAACTGGATATCCATGCTGCGCAATCCAAAACCGCAGTACCGCATTACATAATTCAACATCCATAGCTAGCAAGACAGCTTTACTCAAAGTTCCCGGATAATTGCCACTTGCTGTGGTCACATACGGCGCTACTAAGTTACTCAGCAAAGAATCGGCTGCACCACAATGGCTAGCGCTACGGGTTATGGTTGTTGTACACTTAGGCCAACGCTGTTTAAGGTGCGGAATGACCTGATGACGTAGATAATTACGGTCAAACTTGGTATCCTGATTACTTTGATCCTCTATCCAACAGAGCCTATTAGCCTCGGCATAGGTCATAAGCTGATTTCTGGTAATACCAAGCAATGGGCGTACTAACCATCCTGGTGATAAAGAGCTACGCACCGGCATAGCAGCCAATCCAGGTAAGCCACTACCCCGTAATAATTGCAATAATACGGTTTCTATCTGGTCATCCTGGTGATGCGCTGTGAGTATGGTTTCATTAGCCGCGATAAACCTCTGATAAGATTGTAATCTAGCGATACGGGCAATTGCCTCTAGGCTTTCACCTTTAGCCAAGTGGATTCTGAGTTTTTGAATTATAATATCGATATCTAATTGGTCACAAACATGTTGACAGTGTTGTTCCCACGCGTCAGAGTTAGATTGTAACCCATGATTTAAATGTATAGCACTGATGGGAATAGCCAGGCGTGAACGTAAGCTGGCTAAAATATGTAGTAAACAGGTAGAATCTAAGCCACCGCTGAATGCTATCCAATAGCGGGGAGTTGGAGCTAAATTAACTAAAGTTTGGTATACTATATCAGTAAGCACTTAGCATTACTCTGGAATTGAGGCCTTATCACCGAAGATTAGCTGCAAATAATTAGTGTATACCACGAGAACTGATAACGATGTTTAACGACACGCAGACGAATCCGTGTAAATTAAACATGGTATTTGTGCCCAATTATGGATTAAATTTGCGTAAATACGCCGGTTAGCTTAAAGTCGACAATGGCATGGTATCAAGGAGTTTGAGCCAATGCAAGACATGAAAATTAAACGTCTACCAAACAGCGATTTTTAGTATTAGTTGCTTACTATATTGAGAATAATCCGAATAATTATAATAATAGATAGTATATTTAAACCTTAAGTTTAAAATAAAGATCAGGATTACTTTTGATACCATTCTTAGCTTATAATATCAATGTTTACTTAGATACTTATCTTTAGAGCGATTTGATTAATAACATGTTTAACACGAGGCAAGGTTTCAATCTGCGTATGCAAACAACAGCAATCATGCCACTCCTGTATCAAAGAAAAGTCTGGGCACTATCAAATTAGCCAGGCCCCACAATAACCATATAAATGTTATGTTATGACTGAGATAATTTTAAACACTCAAACCTTTTAGTTAGGTGTAAATTAATCTATTGTCACATTCATAGTCATTTTATCTTGGAATTGCTATATGTCAAAAACGATTGGAATTCTCACCGCAGGTGGCGATAGCCCAGGACTGAATGCCGCGCTACGTGGCGTCGGCAAAGCCTTGCATGGAGCTTATGGAAGTCGTATCATAGGTTTCCGTGATGGATTTAGAGGACTTGCTGAAAATCGCAGTCTCCAAATTGAACGCGACACCCTATCCGGAATCCTGACCATAGGTGGTACTATCCTAGGTACCAGTCGCGACAAACCACATCGCATGTCCATAGGTGGCGAAACCCGTGATATGGTGGAAACCATTGTCCATAATTATAAAAACCACAAACTAGACGCACTGGTCTGTCTAGGAGGCGGTGGAACCCAAAAAAATGCCCTAGTTCTCAAACAAGCGGGCTTAAAAATACTCACATTGCCTAAAACCATAGATAATGATGTGGCAATGACTGATACTACCATGGGTTTTGATACTGCCATGGGAATAGCCACCGAAGCTATTGATCGCCTACATAGCACCGCTCACAGCCATCACCGCATAGTAGTGGTAGAGGTTATGGGGCATCGTGCCGGTTGGTTAGCCCTGGGCGCCGGTATTGCGGGCGGGGCCGATGCAATTTTAATTCCCGAACTTAACTATCGTATTGAACCGGTCGTAGAAGCCGTAAAATTGCGGGCTAAACGCGGTCGTAATTTTAGTATAGTTGCCGTTGCCGAAGGCGCAATTTCCCAGGAAGATGCGGCCCTGCGTGAAACCTTGGAACTAAAGAAAGATACTGCCGACTCTAAGCTTGAACGCAAGCGGGCTAAGCATAAGCTTGCAAGAATGGATACGCAACGTTCTAACCATACTTTGCGATTAGCACAACAGTTAGAGCATTTCACCGGTTTAGAATCCCGCTTGACCATACTGGGACATTTACAGCGTGGGGGAACCCCATCCGCCACCGATAGATTGCTGGCAACCCGGCTTGGAACAGCCTGTGCTGACTTAATTTCTGCCGGGGTACACGGAGTAATGGTGGCAGTACAAGGTGATGGGATGCGCCCAGTTCCACTCGAGGATGTCGCTGGCCAGCGTAAATTAGTACCATCTGATCACCCGTGGTTAGATACCGCACGCAATGTTGGAACTTGCCTGGGTAACTAAATAACACATCATACTGTGGATAACAATTACTAAAATCCTTGATTTCTAAATATTTAAGATGACCCAAGGCAACAACTTACTTTACATTTAGGGATAAAGTCAATATAACCGGATCTTGGGGGCCACTACCCCCAATATATTCTGTATTTTGTAACTAATTTAGCTAGTTATAAATCTAGCGGACAGTTTCAATTCACATTAATTTAGTCACACTGCATTTATACTGTCTACGTTGCATATTTAAACTTCACATTAAGGCCACCATTTCATGAATAGCATATTTTTTGCCATGGTGTTGATCGCATTTAGCACCGCCGCGTGGCATCAAATCTACTGGATACCCGCTTCCAATGCCGTAAGTCCTATGGAAATTTTATCCAAAGGAATGCTTGACTCTGCCGGCGGCGCTGTCGATCTAGCTATAGGTCTGGTAGGTGCCATGACCCTATTTTTAGGATTAATGAAAATAGCCGAAGCTGGTGGCATGTTAACCATAATTGCACGCTTAATTCGGCCACTCATGATTCGACTGTTCCCAGAAGTACCACCGGATCACCCCGCAATGGGCGCAATGATTCTCAATATTTCCGCAAATGCCCTAGGCCTAGGTAATGCTGCCACGCCATTCGGGATCCAAGCCATGCAAGCCCTGAATTCTATTAATAAATATCCAGGGGTTGCCAAGGATGCCATGGTACTATTTTTGGCCATCAATACCTCT
>JXSN01000159.1 GCA_001276605.1 Achromatium sp. WMS2 | reverse complement strand
CGTTGAATAGATTATGGCGCATGAGATGCATTTGGTGGTTTATGGCGCTGATATCGGTGTTACATATTACTTCTTTTATGTCAAGTAAGGAATTAGGTTGCATACTAAAGCGACGTAGACCAAGGCCGAGTAATAGTCTGGTATAGCGAGGTTCGCCAGCCATTTCACCACACATGGTTACTGGTATTTTACGACGCTGGCCAGCCAGAATAGTCATGCGTATGAGTCTGAGGACAGCAGGGTGTAGGGGGTTGAATAGGTAGTTTACATCTTCGTCAACGCGGTCTATGGCTAGAGTGTATTGAATTAAGTCGTTGGTACCTATGGATAGAAAGTCCAGATGTTGTGCAAATTGTTGTGCGGAGATGGCAGCTGCTGGAACTTCGATCATGCCACCGAATTTGATATTGGGATCAAAGGCTAAACCGGCTTGTTTTAGTTCGTGTTTGGCTTCCTCAATGATGTGTTTAGTAGCAATTATTTCGTTAATCGTTGAGAGCATGGGAACCATGATGCGTACTGGCCCTTCGGCAGAGGCTCTTAGAATAGCACGGATTTGGGGTTTAAATAGTTCTGGTTCTTTGAGGCATAAGCGGATGGCACGCAGGCCTAAAGCGGGATTGCAGCTGGTTGGGTAGTGGGAACCAGTGCGACTCATAATTTGTTTGTCGGCACCTAGGTCCAGGGTCCGAATGGTTACGGGGATGCCGTTGAGGCCTCTGACTATGGTGAGGTAGGCTTCAAGATGTTCCTCTTCATCGGGGCTAACTTCCCGATTCATATACATAAATTCGGTGCGATATAGACCGATACCTATGGCGCCATAGGCCATGGATTGGTAGATGTCGTTGGGCAGTTCGATATTGGCAAGTAGGCTTACGTCTACGCCATCGGTGCTGCGGGCTGGCTCTTTAGCGAGGCGCCGTTGGCCTTCTTTTTGAGTACGGTAGGTGTCCAAGCGGTGGTGATAGGCTTGAAGAATGGTGTCGTCTAGGCCGGTAAGAACTACTCCTTGTTCGCCGTCTATTACCAGCATTTCGCCATGACGTACGTATTGGGTAATATTGTGTAATCCTAGGACGGCTGGAATACCGATACTGCGGGCTAGGATTGCGGTGTGAGATAGGGGACCGCCGAATTCGGTGGCGAAGGCAGCTACTCCACGATAGCGTAGGAGGATAGTGTCGGCTGGGCTTAGGTCTTGGGCAATAATGATATGCCCTGTCATGTCGTCAGTATTGGCTTCGGTTGAAGTTTGGCCGGTGCGCGTGAGACATTTTTGAATCTGGATTACGATATGGTTGACGTCATCTTTGCGGCTACTCAGGTAGGGGTCTTCCATAGCTTCAAAGATGCTAATTATGGCGTCGCGTCTTACCTGTAAAGCCCATTCGGCGCGGTACAGTTGGTTCCGAATTAGTTCTAGTGGTTCCTCTGTGAAAGTTACATCTTCTAACATGGATAAATGGGTATTGATAATTTCTGCGATGTCAGAAGGGACGTTGGTTGAGATTTGGGCACTGGCAGTGCGTAATTCTTGTTTAGCTGCTTCCAGGGCGTGCCGGAAGCGTTGGATTTCCGTTTCAACCTCATGTTCTTGGATCCAGGATGGTGCTACGTCTACGGGACGACGTTGGACCATGTATGCTGGGCCTAGGGCTATGGCTCTAGATACTCCAATTCCGACGCAGGCTAGGGTCATTCGCCTTCTCCAAAGCGAGCTGCTATTAGGGCCTCTAGGGCCTCTATGGCTTGTTGTTCATCGGCGCCGTTGGCAGTTAGGCCAATTTTGGTACCTTTGCATGCTGCAAGCATCATGACGCCAAGCATACTTTTGCCGTTTACCTTTTGGCCATTGCGGTCTACTATAATTTCGCTAGAGAAACGACCAGCGGTGCTGACAAATTTGGCGGCAGCACGGGCGTGGAGGCCTAGTTTATTTATAATAATTATATCTTTTGCGATCACGATAGTGCCAAAGGGTATGGGTTTGATTTAGGCTAAGTTATTGCTATGGGTGTAGGTGTTGGGTATATACCGGGATAGGCCATGTACTACGTGACATAGACAGCATTCTAAAATCACTGCATCCAGATCTGGCTTTAGGCTTTAAATCAACACCTTACGTAGATAGCACCGGCAAACCCAATCGTATGTACGAAGGGTAACTTAGGGTTTGCGTTTATCATCTTAGCATGATCTGGGTTTGCATTCTATAATTCCATCCTTACCGCCGGTGATGACGCGCTCGGTAAGCTCGTGCAGGGTTAGTTGAGGGTAGTTTAATGCCCGCACTAGCATTGGTAAATTGATTCCAGTTAGGACTTTGACATTGCCGTATTTGAGCATGCTGCAAGCGAGGTTAGCTGGTGTGGAACCGTACATATCGGTAAGAATCAGGACCCCGGCACCTTGGTCTAGATTGTTAATGATAGCTTGGGTCTGTTTGGATATAGATTCTATATCGCAAGTTTCGCTGATGCCTAGGGTTACAATGGGTAATGGGCAGTCGCCAGGTAGCATTCTGGTGGCAGTATTGACTAGGGCGGCTCCGACGTCATTGTGGGTTAGGATAAGTAAACTTACACTCACGCGGGAAGTTCTCGGTGACGTATGAGTAGGTTACAATCGTATTGTTCTAGATGCTGTTTGAGAGTTTCGGCAATGTAGACAGAGCGATGTTGACCACCGGTGCAGCCTATAGCAATAGTCAGATAGTTGCGGCCATCGGCTTGAAATTCGGTTATCCAGTTGTCAAAGAAGTTGATTATGTCTGCGAGCATGGATTTAACCTGGACACAGGAATCCAGAAAATCTATGACGGCTAAGTCTTTGCCGGTCAGATGGCGTAGGTCGGGTTGCCAGTGGGGGTTAGGTAGACAACGGACATCGAAGACGAAATCAGCGTCTCTGGGAATGCCGTGTTTGTAACCAAAAGACTTGATCAAGATAGATAGTTTGGGGGTGGGATTATTTAGGCGTTGGCGAATTAGGTCGCGGAGTTGGTAAATATTGGTATAGGTAGTATCTATGTGGAGATTGGCTATACAGAGGATGGGCTCCATAAGTTGGCGTTCGAGCTGCATGGCCTCAGTTAGGGAGAATTGGGAGGTAGCTAGAGGGTGTTTGCGCTTAGTTTCGCTAAAACGTTGGGTGAGTTTTTCTGTTTGGGCATCAAGGAAGAGGATGGTACAGTTAATATCCTGCGCTTTTAGGGCCGTTACTATTTGGGGCAGATTGGTGAGTTGATCGCGACTACTGCGGGCGTCGATGCCAACTGCCATACGTGCAAATTCTGGGTCTTGTTTGGTGGCAATGCGGCTAGCTAGTTCCTGGAGTAGGAATATCGGTAGGTTATCAATGCAATTATAGCCCAGGTCTTCTAGGGTATGTAGAGCTGTGCTTTTTCCGGAACCGGCTAAGCCTGTAACAATAGTTAGTTGCATATGTTTGGTGTTGGTTAGGTAGTAATGGAGTCGCGGTCAGTATGGTTTTTGATATAACGAGCTTGGCGGTCAGCAAAATCTGCGGCAGCATCGTAACCACGGAGACGTAGTGTGTAGTGGCGAGCAGCAGCTTCCACTATGATGGCTAGGTTTTGGCCGGGCGTTACTGGGATGGTGACCTTGGGAATGCCAACACCTTGGATTGAGAAAGCGGTTTCGGTGCCAGCGAAGCGATCTATATTGGCTAATTCTTCACAGGTCATCCGTTGTAGATGGACTATGAGATGAAGGTCCTTTTTACGCCGTACGGCGCTATCGCCAAACATGGCACGAATATTGAGGATACCAAGTCCACGTACTTCAAGAAAATCCTGGAGTAGCATGGGGCAGGTGCCGCTTAGAATATCCGGTGTTACTTGGGCAAATTCGGGAGCATCATCCGCAATTAGGCGATGACCACGGCAGATGAGGGCTAGGGCAAGTTCGCTTTTGCCGATACCGGGGTCACCAGTAAGGAGTATGCCTATGCCCATTACCTCCATAAACACGCCATGGACGGTGGTACGAGTAGCGATGGCGTTGATTAGGAGATAGTGGAGGTTGGAGATAAGTTTAGCATCACTGAGGGGTGAGACCAGGATGGGAGTTGAGTGTGCTAAGGCATGGTTAATAAAATCTGGATCTACGGTAATGGCATTGGTGAATATTATGGCCGCGGGGCGGTCTTGAAATATTTTGGTGAGGGTTTCTTGATACGCGCTGGGACCTAGATTGTGTAGGTATGCCAGTTCAGCTGTACCAATTACCTGGATGCGATTGGGGTGAATACAATTCAGGGGACCAACTAGATTTTGGTTGTTAGCTTCAGCAAAATTTCCGATCACGGTATTCGTGTCGCCAGTAGTACCAGTTAAGCAACATATATGTAGGCGTTTGCTAACCCTGCTTAAAAATTCCCCAATGGTGAGATTGGGGTTGGAGAATGCAATTGTATTCACCTGGTAATGAACTATGACTCGGTGGTAGGAATGGTGGTGTTGCTGCGATAAGCACTTTTCTTTTCTTTATGTTTGATAACCTGGCGATCTAGTTTGTCAACTAGGCTATCTATGGCAGCATACATGTCTTCGTGGGTAGAATCGGCAAAGACTTTGGCACCGTTGATCTGGATACTGGCTTCCGCG